>JAFSXQ010000308.1 GCA_017444005.1 Bacteroidaceae bacterium
ACGCCCGAAGAGGCCTACGAACTGACGATGAAGGACATCAAGGCCATCTACGACGAGGAACATGCAGTATAAGTATTTCTACACCAAGCGCACGGCCGCCAAGATAAGAAGTTTCTACCGCAACGTGGCCAAGAAGTACCGGCACACCTATTCCTACGAGGACATGGAGCGCAACGTGCGCGATGCCTTCTTCGCCATCTACGCCATAGAGAGGACGCTGCCGCGCCGCCGCCCAACCATCAGCCGATGGGAGGGCTACCACATGGCGAACACCGACAAGTGGTACTACGCCTACACCATCGAGGGCGACACCATTACGGTGGTCGATGCCTGCCACGCGCAGAACATGAGGTAGCAGCGAGTGCAGAAGAGTTCGCTCATTCTGCCGAGTCGCGTCTCATGTCGACTTAGTCAACATGCACGACTGATTCCCCGACACATTTTCCCCTTCAGATAAATATCTGCCGAGACTTCCGCAAGGTGTCCCGGCGGTATCCGTTTTGAGGCTTTGCCTCGAAGAACGTCACGCTTGGCAGAATGAGCAAACTCTTCTGCCCTCGCTTAATCCGTTCTTTGTGTCACAAAGAAAAACAATAGCATAACAATTAAAAAGAAGACAATAATGAGAACAAAAAAGATTTTATTCATTCTTGCCCTCCTGTGCGCGGTCGTGCAGGGGGCGTGGGCCGACGACACCTACAAGTACCCTGACAAGGCGAAGCCGTCGTTTTACGCCTCGTATGGCGGAAAGAGCAACGTTGTGGTCCTCAACACGGCGGCCGAACTGGCCTACGTCACAGAACACTTCAGCGACGACTCCGGCTTCGCTGTCGATGACGACGACTGGTCGGAACTGAACTACTACCTGAACGCCGACATCGACATGGGCACCACCTACTCGTGGCTGCCCCTGGGCCGCGAGACCTTCCGGGTCACGAAGTTCGTGGGCACGTTCTGGGGCAACGGCCACACCATCCGCTTCAAGACCTGGTACGACGACGACAATACCACGAAAGAGAATCAAGGACTATTCAGTAAGATTGGTTCCAAAGGTAAGGTTTACGACGTCAATGTGCTGGGTAAGTGCCGACATCTCCTCAGACTGGAGGAACAAAGCCGTTTTTTATGGTACAGAACTGGGCGGCATTGTCGGCAGCAACTCACTTATAAGTAAGATAGAATACTGCTGCATGACGGGCAACGTGACAAACGACGATGGCAGCGTGGGCGGCATTGTTGGCGTCACCGACCCCCAAGAACTCTCACACTGTACCTTCTATGGCACTCGTTACACCACCCACTCGCAAAAAAAAACTGTATTACGGTGGTGGCGATTTAAAGGATTTGTCCACGGAGATGCACGGCAAGGACAACGACCTGGCCAGCGACGAGGCCCTGAACAGTTACCTCAGCAAGGTAGGCTCGCAGTATTCCGTCTACCGCTATGCCGTGCAATATCCCTTTGCCGTCACGGTCCGCAACAGCGGACACGGCGTCCTGCGGAGCAACGTGGAAAGGGCACGCCCCGGCCAGACCGTCAGGCTGACCAAGGAGTACGGTTCGTCGGTGAAGTCCATCAAAGGCGCCGATTTCAGTGGCAATCTCTCCGACGGCTATACGTTCGTGATGCCAAGGGGGAATGTCAATATCGAAGTGGAATTTGAGGAGGGCAACGGACTGCTGCAGACAGCAGGCACGGAGAGTGCCCCCTACATCATCAACAGCACGGAGCGTTGGGACGAATTCGTCTGGCGCGTTAACCACGGCAACAGTTTCAGCGGCAAGTATCTCCAACTGGATGCCGACATCACCATCACCAAGACCGCAGGACTGTATGGCGACAACCCCTTCAGCGGCACCTTCCTCGGTAACGGCCACACACTGATGGCCAACCTCAGCAGTACGACAACCGGCACGGGATGGAACGAGGAGGGCGTGGCACCCTTCCACTATATCAAGGATGCCACGGTCAAGGATCTGACCGTGGCAGGCACCATCGCCTCGGCCAGTTACCACACGGCGGGCATCGTGGGCTTCGCCTTCGGCACCAACCTGATTGAGGGTTGCACCGTCACCGCCACGCTGAACCAAAACAACAACTACGCCGGCGGCATCATAGGCCACGGTGAGAACTCGGCCACCACCATCAAGGACTGCGTCTTCGCCGGCACCATCAACAGCGTGGGTGGCAACCGCAGCAACATCGGCGGCATTTGGGGATGGAGCGACACGGGTAGCCCCGTGATCCAGAACTGTCTGGAGGCAGGCACCTACAACAACATCTCGTCCATGCACCCCATGGGGCTGTATGGCGCTTCCTGCAGCATCAGCGGCGGCTACTACATGAATCCGCAGATAGGCACTCCCGACCAAGTCAGCACGGTCACGGGTGCCACGCAGGTCAGCACCACTGAGCCGACCGGCGAACTATACCAGTCGCTGACCATCAACGGCCGGACCTTCTGCGTTCCCTGCACCCTCAGCGGCAACGATGTCTATACGTACACGGGCAACGAAATCACCATTGATGAACCCACCGTGACCGGCGCCGCTGGCACGACACTGACGAAGGGGACCGACTATACATACACCGTCGCCCCTGCCACCGTGAAGGATATGGGTGTCTATACCGTGACCTTCAGTGGCAATGGCAGCACCTGCTACGGCTCAAAGACCGTTCAGATTTATGTACTTGACGGTAATATAGCGGGCACTCTGTCCTCTGGTAAATACATGATTAATGCCGACCTGACCGTTGAGGACCGCATCACCATCAGCGGCAACGTGGTGCTGCATCTCGGCGAGGGCGCTACGCTCCGTGCCAGGAAGGGCATAGAACTGAGTGGCGACAACCGTCTGACCATCTGGGGACCTGGCGCACTGGTCATCGACAAGTGCGACGATGGGAAGTCGGGCATCGGTGCCGCCACCGCCGGCATACTTACCATCAATGGCGGTCAACTGACCATCTCGGGAGGAGCGAATGCTGCCGGTATCGGTTCGGACGCAGGTTACGCAGCAAGCGGCAAACTGACGCTCGGCTGGACCTACTCGGACAACTACATCGACTGCAGCAGTTACTCGGTAAGCAGCGAATACTTCAGGTTTAACGACTCGTTCATCATCGACGGCAAACAGACCATTGCCACGACCGCGAACATCGGCGGCCGGAAGGCTGTGCCCGCCGTGGTGCTGACAGACAATGGCGACAACAGCGCGACGCTGTTCAGGAGTAACAACAAGCAGGTGACAGCCGCCCTTGACGGTCGCACGCTCTACCTGGACGGCGACTGGAACACCCTGTGCCTGCCTTTCGACTATGACATCAGTGGCCTCAAGGGTGTGGAAGCACGCACGCTGACCAGTGCCAGCATCGAGGAAACGACGCTCAACCTAACCTTCGGCAATCCCGTCAACACATTGGAAGCCGGTGTACCGTACATCATCAAGTTCGACTTGAGCAGCGAGTATGCAGTGGACGATGATGTTGACTTCAGTACGCTCACACTCGTCAATCCCGTGTTCGAAGGCGTGACCATCAACAACACCGAGCACAACTATGACAACGATGTTTCGGGCAACAAGCGCGTCCGCTTCGTGGGCACCTACGCCAAGAAGTCGTTCAGCGAGGACAAGAGCATCCTCTTCATGGGTGCAGCCAATACGCTCTACTATCCGCTCGACGGCGCCAGCATCGGTGCCCAGCGCGCCTACTTCAAGATTGGCGAGGATGACGCAGAGGCTCCTGCCAGCATCCGTGCCTTCGTCCTGAACTTCGGCGACGATGATACGACAGGAGTTGAAGGAGTTATCGAAGTTAACGAAGTTAGCGGAGTTAACGGAGTTGACGACGATAGTTGGTACTCGCTGGACGGTCGCAAGTTGGGGGGCAAGCCCTCGCGCGCAGGCGTGTAATAAATAAAGGTATAAAAGTCGTTCTTTCTGCGCTTTCTGCAATTTCTGCGGGACAATAAAAAAGGAGGGCATGTCGTGAATTATGACACACCCTCCACAAGAAAATAATTATCGATTGGGCGTTTCCCAGCGCTTCGTTTCGGTACATTTGAGGGTTAGCGACTCGCTTCCCACCGTGGCGCGGAAGTCACCGGCCTCCAGCCGCCAGTGGTTGTCGTAGCCCACGAAGGCCAGGTCCCGCGCCGCAATGCGCAGGTTGACGGTGCGCGTCTCGCCGGGCTTCAGGTCAATCTTCTCGAAGGCCCGCAGGCGGCGCACGTCGGGGGTGAGCGAGGCCACGAGGTCGCTGACGTAGAGCAGTACGCTCTCCTTGCCCGCGCACTGGCCGGTGTTGGTCACGTCGACGGTGAAGGTGAGGCTGTCCTGGGCCGTGAAGCCCCCCTCCGTCTCCCCTCTTGTGGGGAGGGCCTTGCCGTTGCGCGTAACGCTTAACTTGAGGTTGCTGTAGCGGAAGGTCGTGTACGACAGACCGTGACCAAAGGGCCACTGCACGTCGGTCGTGGCTTCGTAGTTGTAGTTGCCCTCCATCTGTCCGCCCGTGTTCTCGCAGGGCTTGTGGTCGTAGGTGGTCAGACTGCCTGCATGGCGGGGATAGGTGAAGGGCAGGCGTCCGCTGAAGTTGGCGTCGCCGGCGAGCAGACGGGCCAGCGCGTCGCCTCCGTAGTTGCTGGGCAGGAAGGTGTGCACGACGGCCTGGCACAGGGGTTCCAACTGGCGGATGAGGCGCGGACGTCCCTCGTTCAGCACCAGCACGATGGGCTTGCCCGTCCCGGCCAGTGCCTTGACGAGTGCCGTCTGGTTGGGGCTCAGTTCCAGGTTGTCGGTGTTGCCCGGCGTCTCGCAGTATGAGTTTTCACCCACGCAGGCGATGATGACGTCGGCATCCTTGGCGGCCTGCAGCGCACCGTCGATGTCCAGTCCTTCCTCCTTCTGCCAGTTGCTGCCCGGAGCCCAACGCGTGCCTTCGCACAGGGCGACGCGGTCGGCCCCGAAGCGTTCGCGCAGGGCCGTGTAGAAGGTGTGGTACTTGCCAATCTTCTGGGCCACCTCGTTCGTGCGGTCGCCCTGCCAGGTGTAACTCCATCCGCCGTTCATCGTCCGCCAGTTGTTGGCGTTAGGGCCACAGAACAGTATCCGCGTCCCCTCCTTTAGCGGCAGTAATCTTCCGATATGGCCTTCGCTTAATTCTTCATTCTTCTCTTTTAATTCTTCATTTTTTAGTAGTACCATGCACTCCTCCGTCATCGTGCGGGCCTCGTTGGCAAAACGCTCGCTGGCGAAGTCGGGGAACCGCTTGGCCAGTTGCTTCGGCGTCAGGTCCCAGGTCTTCCGGTCCAGCAATCCCAGGCGCACCTTCATGCGCAGTACGCGCCGCACGGCATCGTCGATGCGCTCCATCGGGACGCGG
>JAFSXQ010000309.1 GCA_017444005.1 Bacteroidaceae bacterium
ATCGTTGTACATCTGCATCACGCCGATGCCGGCGGCAACGGTGTACATGCCCATGCCCCAAGCCCATCCGCGTTCGATGCGCACCTGCTCGGCCGCCAGGAAGGCGTTGGCCGTCTTGAACGAGGGGAACGAGTGGCGGCTCCGTCCGTCGGGACGCTCTTCGCGCACGCAGGCCCGGACAATGGGCATCGTGGAGTAGAGCAGCGCGTAGCCCGTGGACTTCACCAGCATGCGGTCGGTGACGCTGTGCTTGCACTCCGGCCCCAGGGTGACGGTCAGGAGTTGGGCAGAGAGTGTGATCCACGTCTCGACATTGGCCTTGCGGTGATGACCGCGTCCGCGCTGGAAGGCATCGCGCACGTCGCGCTTCATGTCGCACAGCCGCGGGTTGCCCACGGCCACGGCTCCCAGGGTTATCAGGGCTGCGGGTACGATGATCTGTTGCGGACGTATCAGCGGTTCGCGCTTCGTCTTCACCAGGTCGGCCACCACCATGCCCGCGACGAGCGAGTCCACCTCGGCCTGCATGGCCGTCGCATCCCCTACCGATTCCAACAACATGGCCTCGACGAGCGAGTCCACCTCCGTCATCATCTCCGTAACGGAGTCCGCCCGGAGACTGTCCTCAGGGATAATCTCTTGACCCGTGGAGACCAAAGTCCAGGTTTGAACGACAAGCAGCAACAGCCAGCGCCTCATGAGCCTTCGGGGTTATGTAGCAGTTGGCGTGCGCGCTCCAGCAGTGTATCCCGGCCCCGGGCCACATCGGTTGAGTCCAGCGTGCAGGGGATGTCGGGCGCGATGCCGAACTCGATGTGTTGCATGTCCTTGTCCAGCGAGGGACTGGCACTGAAGCGCACGGCCCAGCCGTTGGGCAGTTCGGACGAGAAGGGCATGCCCGAACCGCCGCCCGACGGGTCGCCCAGCGTCACGACACGCGGGCAGGCATGCGCATTCCGTATAAAGGTATTGCAGGCCGAGTAGCATTCGCGGTTCTGCAGCACCACGACGCGCTTCTGCCACCTGACGCCCTTCGACGGCTCCAGGTATTCGGGTCGCGGCTGGGAGAAGTCGCTGTGGCCGCTCCCCGTCTTGTACTGGGTGTAGCCCACCAGCGTACGTTCGTTGAGGAGGCGCTGGCTCAGCCGTTCGGCGTTGGTCAGTTGGCCGCCCGTGTTACCGCGCACGTCGATGATGAGTCCGTCGCACGAACGCAGGCTGAACATCACATCGTCCAGGTTGCCCTCGCCCACGGCCGAGGCAAACGACTCATAGACGATGAGCCCGATGTTGTCCTCCAGGATGCGGTACAGGATGCCGGCGGCTATCTTGTAGTCGGTGCCCAGATAGCGGTCGCGCAGTTCCTGGCTCCACTGGCGCGGATAGTCCTCGTGCCACGCCCAGTAGCGGCTGACGTCGGCCGAGGTGTAGAGGTTGACGTGCCCGTCGCGGAGTTCGCCGAGCATGTCCGTCAGCACCTCCTGCAACTGCATCTTCGACATCTTCGGGTCGATGCGCTGGCGGTAGCGCTGGTGCACCTCGTTCCAGTCGAGCCCGATGGCCTCGGCCTTGTAGTCGAGGAAGCAGTAGTGCTCGTCGATGAGTCTCCACAGGGCCTCGAAGTTCCCCTCCGGCGTATCGTCGAAGGTGTCCTCGTTGACGCAGGCCGCACAAACGAGCAGGCCGAGTATCAGGGGCAGGAATCGTTTCATAGGTTCTCGTTATCCGGTCACATACTCACCACACGAACTGCAGCACGCCCACGAACTGGGCGTTCTTCCCCTGATGGTCGAGGGGTATCTCGAAGCCGTCGGCGTTGGGCAGGTACTTGGTATACTCGAAATAGGAATGGCTGTGACCGCCCAGCACGACATCGATGCCGCGCGTACCGCGGATGACGGCCGGGTCCTGATCGTCGCGGTCGCCATAGCCCAGGTGCGACAGGCAGACCACGAAGTCGCATCCCTCCTCATTGCGCAGAAGGTCGGCCATGCGCTGGGCCACAGCCGTGGGGTGCAGGTACTTCACGCCCTGACAGTTGGCCGCCGACACCAGTCCCTCCAACTGCGGAGCCAGGCCAAAGATGCCCACGCGGCGGCCTCCGCACTCCTTCGTAATGTAGGGGCGGACAAGTCCCTCGCAGACGGTGCCCGTGAAGTCGTAGTTGGCACACACGACGGGGAACTTGGCCATGCGGAACAGGCGGGCCATATTGTCCATGCCGCAGTCGAACTCGTGGTTGCCGATGGTGCAGGCATCGTAGCCCATCAGGTTCATCAGTTGCACCTCGGCCTCACCCTTGAACAGGCTGTAGTAGACCGAGCCCTGTGAAAAGTCGCCACAGTCGAGGAGCAGCATGTCGGGGTGCTCCTGCCGCAGTTCCTTGATGAGCGAAACGCGGCGTATGTATCCGCCTTTGTCGGCCTGCTGGGGCTTGATGTCGTGCTTCGATATGGGCTCGATGCACGAATGCGTGTCGCTGGTGTGGACCAGTGTCAACGACTGCGAGAAAATGAGAAAATGAGAAAATGAGAAAATGAGAAGTAATGCGATGCGCTTCATATCATTCCATGCTAAATTCTTAATCCTTAATTCTTAATTCCCAACCACTATCCGTCCCTCCATCTTCGAAGTTATCTTCCCTGCCCGCTGGATGCTCTGCATCATGCAGTCGCGGGTGAAGAGGTCGCTCACGTCCAGTTTCTGCGCCTTCTTCAGGGCATACATGCGGTCGTTGCCCTCGGCCAGATAGTCGAGCGTGGCAATGCGATAGGTGCGCTCCGGGTCGACGGGCCGGCCGCTGACCTTGGCATCCCGCAGGCGCCCGTCCTCCGTAATCTGCAACCGCACCTCGCGACTCACGCCCTCGCCATGCACGGCGGCAATGTTGCGGAACAGTTCCATGAGGTCGCTACCCTTCAGGTACACGATGGCCAGGCGGTTGTCGAAGGGCGAGATGAGCAGTATGTCGCCCCGGCGCACAGTGCCCTTGGGCATGTTGTTGCGCAGGCCGCCCACGTTCACCAGTCCCAGGTCGGCCCGGCCGTCGCCGCGGAAGTCGGAGAACTCCACCAGCACATCGGCCGCCCAGTTCGAGAGCAGACTCTCGGGACGCCCGCCCGACATGCCCACCAGGCTCTCGCCCAGCACGGGGGCCATCACACTGTCCACCGATGCCTTGTAGCGCGAGACAATCCTCATGGCCTCGCCATCGGGACGCTCGTCCAACCGGTTGGTCACCTCGATGCGCTCGGTCGTGATACGGCGCTGGGCCGCGACGAAGTTGAGAGTTGAAAATTGAAAGTTGAAAGTTAGAAACAGCAATAAGACTTTCTTCATACCTACTATATTATGCGTAAATCACGGCAAATTTACAAAAAATTCGGGAATTTGCAATATTTTTCAACTTTCAACTTTCAACTTTCAACTTTATTTTGTAATTTTGCACCCGCTTTCCGCCCCAGGTCGCTGGCAGGATGAAGAGTTCCCTGTTATGCCTCGGGTTGAGATGTACAACAATTTAATAAACCAAACAAAATGGCAGATTTAATCAAAATTGCTGAGGAAGCATTTGCTACCGGTAAGCAGCACCCCCAGTTCAAGGCAGGTGACACAGTGACCGTGGCTTACAAAATCATCGAGGGCAACAAGGAGCGTATCCAACTTTATCGTGGCGTTTGCATCAAGATCAGCGGCCACGGAGACAAGAAGCGCTTCACCGTCCGCAAGATGTCGGGAACCGTTGGCGTAGAGCGTATCTTCCCCATCGAGAGCCCCAACATCGACAGCATTACCGTGAACAAGGTAGGTAAGGTACGTCGCGCCAAGCTGTACTACCTGCGCAACCTCACCGGTAAGAAGGCTCGTATTACCGAGAAGCGCGTGAACGTCGCTGCTGAGGACTAATCGAGCAACTCGAGAATGTAAAGAGAAAGGCATCAAGAGCACATGCTCAAGATGCCTTTTTTGATTCCAAATGGCAAATGACTAAATGGTAAACGACAGGATGTTGGAACTGGGAAAAATGAACCGCCTCGTGGTGGTGAAGCGGGTGGACTTCGGCCTGTATCTGGACGGCGGCGAAGTGCACGGAGAGATATTGCTGCCCTCGCGCTATGTGCCTGAGGGGGCGGAGATTGGCGACGCACTGGACGTATTCGTCTACCTCGACCAGGACGAACGCCTCATAGCCACCACCGAACGGCCGCTGGCCCAGGTGGGCGACTTTGCCTACCTGGAGGTGGCCTGGGTCAACAACTTCGGGGCCTTCCTGGCGTGGGGGCCCATGAAGGACCTGTTCGTGCCCTTCCGCGAACAGAAGATGAAGATGCAGAAGGGCAACAGTTACATCGTGCACGTCCACCTCGACCCGGAGAGCCACCGCATCATGGCCTCGGCCAAGGTGGAGCGCTACCTCAGCCCCGACTTCCCATCCTATCGGACCGGCGACGCGGTGGAGGTGCTCATCTGGCAGAAGACCGACCTGGGCTTCAAGGTCATCGTCGACAACCGGTTCGGCGGCATGATATACGACCAGCAGGTGTTCCGACCGCTCCGCACCGGCGACCGCCTGACGGCCTACATCCAGCAGGTGCGCGAGGACGGCAAGATAGACCTCCTGCTGCAGCCCATGGGACAGCAGGCGGCTCGCGAATTCAGCGACGTGCTGCTGGACTACCTGCACCAGAACGGAGGCCGTACGGCGCTGGGCGACAAAAGTCCGGCCGAGGACATCTACAACACCTTCGGTGTCAGCAAGAAAGTCTTCAAGAAGGCCGTCGGCGACCTGTACAAGCGCAGACTGATTATCATCAGCGACGATGGGATAAAACTGAAGGATGCGAGGTTAAAGGAATAAGGATGCGAGGTTAAAGCGATAAGGATGCGAGGTTAAAGCGATAAGGATGCGAGGTTAAAGGTTAAAGGTTAAAGGTTAAAGGTTAAGGATTATGATAAAGGTAAGGAATATCACCAAGAGTTTCGGCCCGCTGCAAGTGCTGAAGGGCATCGACCTGGACATTGCGAAGGGCGAAATCGTAAGCATCGTCGGCCCCAGCGGTGCCGGCAAGACCACGCTGCTGCAAATCATGGGCACGCTGGACAAGGCCGACACGGGCACCGTGGAGATCGACGGCGTGGACATCAGCCGCATGTCGCAGACACGTCTGGCCCGCTTCCGCAACCAGCGCATCGGATTCGTCTTCCAGTTCCACCAGTTGCTGCCCGAGTTCACGGCGCTGGAGAACGTGATGATACCGGCATTCATCGGTGGAATGGGCAAAAAAGAAGCCCGCCGGCGTGCCGAGGAACTGCTCGGATTCATGGGACTGGCCGACCGCGCCCAGCACAAGCCCAACGAACTGTCGGGCGGCGAGAAACAGCGTGTGGCCGTGGCCCGCGCCCTGGTGAACTCGCCCGCCGTGGTGATGGCCGATGAACCCTCGGGCAGTCTGGACTCGCAGAACAAGCAGGAACTGCACCAACTCTTCTTCGACCTGCGCGACCGCATGGGGCAGACCTTCGTCATCGTCACGCACGACGAGGAACTGGCCCAACTGACCGACCGCACCATCCACATGCGCGACGGAAAAATCGAAGAGTAACGCCCCTCCAGAAACAAGGTCAATAGAACATCGAAAATAAGATTAGTAATCTTTCGCCAATAAGATTAGTAATCTTACAGCCATAAGATTAGTAATCTTCCGCCCATAAGATTAGTAATCTTCCGAAACGCGGAATAATAAGGTACAAAAAAAACGAGGCTCCCGGATGTCCGAGAGCCTCGTTTTTTTGTCGTCGTAGGGACGTGTGCAGAAGGATTACAGGCTGTCGCCGAAGTCCTCGCGGAACTTGGCAACGAGGTCCTCCTGCCAGTGGCCAATCTCCTTCATGCGACCGAAGAAGAAGCGGAGCACCTTGGGCTCGTCCACCCAGCGCAGACCGCCGATGATTTCGCGGTTGTCGTACATCCACTTCACGCGGTCGGCGCAGTACTTCACCTGGCTGAGCGTGAAGACGCGGCGCGGCATGGCCAGGCGCTGCAGTTCCAGTTCGGCGTAGCGTTCGGTGCCGTCGGGCTCGCGCTGTTCGCTGACCGTACCGCGCTCCATGCCTCGGATGCCACCGGCAATGTAGAGGGCGGCGCCGACGGCTGCGGCGGGATACTGGTTGTGGGGCAGGTTGGGCACAATCTCGGAGCAGTTGAGGTGGGCACCCAGGCCGCCGGCGGGCTTGATGACGGGCACACCGTAGTCGTCGAGTTCCTTCACCAGGTAGGCGATGAACTCGGGGCCCTGGCTGATGTAGTCCATGTCGAGGCTCTCCAGGAGGCCCTGTGCTGCGGCCTCAATGGAGCGGACCTCCATGCCGCCGTAGGTCAGGAAGCCCTCGAACAGGGGCACGTACTCCATCATCATCTGGGTCCACTTGGGGTCGCTGGAGAGGATGAAGCCGCCGCGCGAGAAGCCGAGTTTGCGGGCGGAGAAGTAGATGATGTCGAAGCGGCTGGCGAGCAGGTGGTAGATTTCCTTCGTGTCCATGTACTTGCACTGGGCCTCGCGGGTCTTCATGAAGTAGACGTTGTCCTGCAAGAGAGAGGCGTCGAGCACGCTGACGACGCCCGTCTGGTGGCAGATGTCGGTGACGGCGAGCATGTTCTCCAGGCTGACGGGCTGTCCGCCGATGAGGTTGGTTCCGGCCTCAACACGCACAAAGGCCACCTTGTCGGCGCCCACCTCCTCGATGGTCTGGCGCAGCCGGGCCAGGTCGAAGTCGCCCTTGAAGGGGTCGTCCGACTGGGGGATGAGTCCCTTCTTGTCCACGAGTTCGAGGACTTCGCCGCCCAGGCGGGTGATGTGGGCCTTGGTGGTGGTGAAGTGGAAGTTCATCAGCGTCACCATGCCGGGCTTCACGAAGGTCTCGGCCAGGATGTTCTCGGCGGCACGGCCCTGGTGGGCAGGCAGTACGTTGTCCACACCGAAGACTTCCTTCACGGCGGCCTTGGCGCGGTTCCAGGTCTCGGAACCGGCATAGGAGTCGTCGGCCACGTTCATGGCGGCCACCTGCTGGTCGGACATGCCGTTGACACCGGAGTCGGTGATCATGTCCATATAGATGTCGCGGTTCTGCAGGAGGAAGGTGTTGTTGCCGGCGGCCTGGATGGCGCGCAGACGCTCCTCGACGGGGATGAGGTTCAACTTCTGCACAACACGTACTTTGTGCATTTCCAAGGGTACCTGATTTTCAGGTTGGTAGAATTTAACTGCCATAGTTGTCTATTTTAGGTTGATAATGGGTTGCATAGAATGGCCTAGGATTTCCTAGGACGACCTAGGATTTCCTAGGATTTAGGACTACTCCACGGTGACGCTCTTGGCCAGGTTGCGCGGCTGGTCGACGTTCAGGCCCTTCTGCACGGCCACGTGGTAGGCCAGCAGTTGCAGGGGTATGACGCTGAGCAGCGGGGCCAGGCAGGCCAGGGTCTCGGGCACCTCGATGTACTCCGACACCATGCCGGGCACCACCTGGTCGCCCTCGGTGATGATGGCGATGATGCGGCCGTTGCGGCTCCTGACCTCCTGCATGTTGGAGATAATCTTCTCGTACTGCTGGTGGTGGGTGGCGATGAAGACGACAGGCATCTCCTGGTCGATGAGGGCGATGGGGCCGTGCTTCATCTCGGCAGCGGGATAGCCCTCGGCATGTATGTAACTGATTTCCTTCAGTTTCAGCGCACCCTCCAAAGCCACGGGATAGTTCCATCCGCGACCGAGATAGAGGAAGTTGTGGGCGTAGGTGAATATCTTGGACAGCACCTCGATGCGGTCGTTCTGCTCCAGTATGCGGCCTATCTTCTCGGGGATGTGCTGCAGTTCCTCGATGACGGCGTGGTACTCGCCCGGGTCCACCGTGCCGCGGGCCTCGCCCAAGGCCAGGGCCAGCATGGTCAGTACGCACACCTGACCGGTGAAGGCCTTCGTGGAGGCCACGCCTATCTCGGGCCCGACGTGGATGTAGGTGCCCGTGTCGGTGTTGCGGGCAATGCTGCTGCCGACGGCGTTCACCACACCGAAGACGAAGGCACCGGCCTCGCGGGCCAGTTCGATGGCGGCCAGCGTGTCGGCCGTCTCGCCGCTCTGCGAGATGGCCATCACCACGTCGTCGGGCATGATGACGGGCTCGCGGTAGCGGAACTCGCTGGCATACTCCACCTCGACGGGAATCTTGCAGAAGTGCTCGATGAGTTGCTTGCCGATGAGCCCGGCGTGCCACGAGGTGCCGCAACTGACGATGATGAAGCGGCGGGCCTGCGTGAGGCGTTCGCGGTGGTCGGTGACGGCACTGAGCACGATGCGACGGTGCTCGGGCAGCAGTCGGCCGCGCATGCAGTCCTCGAGGACGGCGGGCTGGTCGAAGATTTCCTTCAGCATGAAGTGGGGGAATCCGCCCTTGTCGAGCATCGTCAGGTCCAGTTCCACGTTCTTCACCTCCACAGGCACGTCCTCGTTGCTGAGGTTGAAGACGTGCAGGTCACGTCCGCGCTCGCACACCACGATTTCCTCGTCCTTCAGGTAGACCATCTGCGTGGTGTACTCGGCTATGGGGCTGGCATCGCTGGCCACGAAGTATTCCGACTGATCCTCGCCGATGCCCACCACCATGGGACTGCTCTTGCGGGCAGCCACCAGCCGGTTGGGGAAACGGCGGTCGAGCACCACGATGGCGTAGGCCCCGATGACGCGCTTCAGGGCGGCCTGCACGGCCTGCTCCAGGTTCAGTCCCAGGCTCTGCTGGACGTACTCTATCAACTGCACCAGCACCTCCGTGTCGGTGTCGCTCTGGAAGTGGTAGCCACGCGACTTCAACTGGTCGCGCAGCACCACATAGTTCTCGATGATGCCATTGTGCACCAGCGTCAGGTTGCCGCTCTCCGACACGTGGGGATGGGCGTTGCGGGCCGACGGTTCGCCGTGCGTGGCCCAGCGGGTGTGGGCAATGCCGATGGTGCCCGTGCAGTCCTTCTCCTGCGCAACGTTCTCCAGTTCAGACACCTTGCCCTTGGCCTTATATACATTCAGTTTATCGGTTTCCGACAGCAGGGCCACGCCTGCGCTGTCGTATCCGCGGTACTCCAACCGGTGGAGTCCGCCTATCAGTATGGGGTAAGCCTGCCGCTTACCGATGTATCCTACTATTCCACACATATTTCTATCTTTTTACCCTAAATCGGTTGCAAAGTTACATAAAAATAACGATATATGAGCCAGTTGGATAAAGAATTTGCATTTTCTTTAGAAGAAAGGCACGATTCGGCCAGTCAACGGAATAGGAGATAGGGTTCCAGGCGACGGATGTCCTCTTCCGAGAAGTCGGGCAGGCGGCGCAGGTCGTCGATGCTGTGCAGGGGACCGACGTTGTGGCGATGGTCCCAGATGGCACGGGCACGGTAGACGCGGAGGTAGGGATGGCGCACGAGTTGGTTCTTGGTGGCGTGGTTCACGTCGATGCGGCGGATGCTGTCTGTGTTCAGCGTGAACCAGCGTTCCACATCCTCGGGCATGCCCTCGATTTCCTGTAACTGGGCGAGCGAGACGAAGCCGCCCAGTTTGTTGCGGTAGTCTACAATCCGGCGGGCATAGTACGAGCCAATGCCGGGCACCTTCTTCAGGGCCGTGGTGTCGGCCGTGTTCAGGGATACTACGGTGCCTTCGGTCAGTTTCACGGGGTAGTGCACGGTGTCGCGATGCGTGGCCAGTTGCTCATAGACATCCACCTGCGGACGCTGGGCATGTTCGGGCCTTTCCGGCTCGACATACTGATACTTGCGACCGATGCGGATGTGGGGCTGCAGTCGCTCCCACAGTTCGTTGGTCATGCCGGGGATGCGCTTCACGTCGCCGGGTTCGTGGTAACGGCCGCCCATAGCCCGGTACTTATAGATGCCGCGCACCTGATAGGGGGCAAAGCCCAGCCGGAGGAGGGCCGTGGAGTCGGCCTCGTTGGGGTCGAAGTCGAATGTCTCCGTCTGACGGACGGGCTGGGCATAGTAAGGCTGTTGGCGCTTAGCCGGACGCGTCTGTCCGGGAACAGTGGCGGGTTCAGTAGCATCGCGACTGACATAGACATAACCGCCCACGACAAGTGCCAACAGCAGGGCCACGCAGAGTATGATGAGGCCCCGACGTTCGCTGGACGTGGGTTCGAAGTATGCCATCAGCGCCAGAAAAGTTCGTTAAGGAAGATGATGCCGATGGCCAGCGGGGCCACCCAACGGACGAGGAAGATGTAGAGGCGGAACAGGCGAACACGTAACTTGCCGTTGTTCGTCACCTCGTTGTAGACCAACTGGCGGTCGAGGCGCCACCCGACAAAGAGGCAGATGAGAATGCCGCCCAGGGGCAGGATGATCTTGGCCGAGACGAAGTCGAAGAGGTCGAAGATGCAGAGCCCGAAGATGCGGAAGTCGTTCCACACGCCCATCGACAGCGAACAGACTACGCCGAGCAGGATGCAGGCTATCGTCACGAGCCAGGCTGAACGGTTGCGGCTGAGGTGCCACTCCTCGTGGATGTAGGCCGTGACGGGCTCGTGCAGCGATATGGCACTGGTGAGGGCCGACAGCATGAGCAACACATAGAACAGCCCCGAGAACAGGTAGCCCAGGAGGGGCACGTTGTGGAAGGCGATGTTGAAGACGTGGGGCAACGTGATGAATACCAGGCCGGGCCCCTCGCCGGGTTCAACGCCCGGCACGGAGAAGACGGCCGGGAAGATGATGAAGCCGCAGAGCACGGCCACGCAGGTGTCTATCATGCTGACGCTCATGGCCGTCTTCATAAGGTTGGTGTTCGGACCGAAATAGGAGGCGTAGGTACACAGGCACCCCATAGCCAGACTGAGCGAGTAGAAGGCCTGCCCGACGGCACTGAGCACGACGTTGGGCGTCACCTTTGAAAAGTCGGGCTGCAAGAGGAAGGTAACGCCCTCCACGAATCCGCTCATCGAGAACGAGCAGATGACCAGCACGGCAATGATGAGCAGGAGCATGGGCATCATCAGTTTGGAGAAGCGTTCTATGCCGTTCTGCACACCGCGCACGATGATGACATGCACCATGAGCATGAACACAACGGCGTAGACAACGGGCTCCCACGGACTGCTGACGAACGACTGGAAGTAGGCCTTATAGTCCTGGTCGGCAGAGAGTTGGTTCAGGAAGGAGGCCACGGTGTAGTGGAGCGTCCAGCCCGAGACGATGATGTAGTAGCAGAAGATGAAGAAGGCCACGAACACGCCCTCGATGCCGCCAAATCGCCACCATGTGCCAGGGGCTAGACGACGGAAGGCCGTGATGGTGTTGGCATGGGTGCTGCGCCCGATGACGAACTCGCTGACCATGACCGGCACGCCGATAAACAGGACGCAGAACAGATAGATGAGGATGAAGGCCGCGCCGCCGTTGTTGCCGACCTCGGTGGGGAAACGCCACACGTTGCCCAGCCCCACGGCCGAACCCGCAGCGGCAAGCACCACGCCCAGTTTACTGCCGAAATTATTTCTTTGTGCCATCAGTTAGCAATTTCGTTTAAGAAGACAATACCCACACCGATGGGAGCAACCCAGCGGATGAGGAACAAAAGGATGCTCAACCCACGCACCCGGAGCGTGCCGCCATTGGTCAGTTGCTCGACCACGAATTTGCGGTCGAGATACCACTCGACAAACATCGTTATCAGTATTCCGCCCAACGGCATCAGGAATTTGGCCGTAAGGAAGTCGAAAAGGTCGAAGAACCCGCGGTTCCATATCTTCACCTCGCTCCAGGGACCGAACGAGAGGGAACAGGCCGCACCCAGTAGCATACATATCAACGTCACCAGCACGGCCGCACTCCGGCGCGAGAGGTGGTAATTCTCATGGATAAAGGCCGTTGCAATCTCGTGCATCGATATGGTACTCGTCAACGCTGCCAGCAGCAGGAGTATGTAGAACATGCCCGAGAACAGATAACCCAGCACAGGCACACTGGCAAAAGCCTCGTTGAAGACATGGGGCAATGTGATGTACACCAGGCCCGGTCCAGCATCGGGGGCCATACCCGGAACGGAGAATACAGCCGGGAATATGATAAAACCGCTAAGGATGGCTACCAAAGAGTCGAGCAGACACACATTGAAGGCCGAAGAGACAAGGGGCATATCCTTCTTGAAGTACGATGCGTATGTGGCCAGACAGCCCAGGCCGACACTGAGCGAGAAGAAGGCCTGCCCCATGGCGCTGAGCACAACACCCGTGGTTACTTTCGAGAAATCGGGGCGCAGGAGGAAACGCAACCCTTCACTGGCTCCCGGCATGTTCAGCGAGAAGCACATTAGCAGCACGATGATAATCAGCAATACCGGCATCATGACTTTGCTGAACTGCTCGATGCCACGTTCCACACCACGAGAAACCACGAAATGGGTCATCAGGAGAAAGATAAACTGAAAGATGATGGGTTTCCACGGATTGGTAACGAAGTCGTTGAATACGGCACCGAAGTCCTGCCCCGCCGTCAGGCGATTGGCAAAGGACTCCACCGTGTAATGCAACGTCCAACCGGCCACCACGCTATAGAACGACAGCACCAGGATTCCGCCCAGTACGCCCATGAAACCCGCTACAATCCAAGGTTTCCCGGGTGCCAATGTGCGATAGGCCCCGACCGTGTTCGCCTTACTGCCACGCCCGATGACAAACTCGGCCAGCATAACAGGCATGGCCAGCAGGAACACGAAGCAGAGATATACCAGGATGAAGGCCGCACCGCCGTTGTTGCCCACTTCGGTGGGGAAGCGCCAGATGTTGCCCAGCCCCACGGCAGAACCTGCCGAGGCCAGGATAACACCCAGGCGGCTACCGAAATTGCCTCTTTCTGCTGAATTATTCACGTACAACCTTATAAACCTTCACAAAAACGATGCAAAATTACAAAAACTTTCGTATTTTTGCAACAAAATAGAGCATTATGAAAGCATCGTACCTGAAAAGATACCCCTTGAGTCACCTCGTGACAGCAGTCATCATCGTCCTTTCGCTGGCTCCCATTCCGGAAATGCCCCAGTTGCCCGACGTGAAGTTGTTGGACAAATGGGTGCACTTTGTGATGTACGGTGGCCTGTGTCTGATTATTTGGTGGGAATATCTGCGCCAGCACCGCACGACCAACTGGAAGCGGGCCGGCATAGGAGCCATCGTGCTGCCCATCGTGCTGGGCGGTTTGCTGGAACTGGGACAGGCCTACCTGACCACCTGCCGCAGCGGTGAGTGGATGGACTTCGTGGCCGACTCGGTGGGGGTACTGTTGGCACTCGTGGTGGCCTATCTGGTCCTGGCCTGGATTTATCCTAGGAGGAACTAGGAAGAACTAGGAAATCCTAGGAAATCCTAGGAAACCCTAGGTTATCCTAGGAACTCCTAGGCAGACCTAGAGAGTCCTAGAGAGTCCTAGAGAGTCCTAGTCCTTCCAGTTTTTATAGGGATTCGCCCGCAGGCGACCGTTGTAATAGCGGCGGTCGCCAGTCACTTCCTTTCCGATGAAGTCGGGCTTTTCGAACGATTCCGTTTCACTGCCAAGTTCTATCTCGGCCATTACCAGGCCGTCGTTGTCGCCGTGGAACTCGTCCACCTCCCACGTATGCCGACCGTCGGGGCTCTTCACCAGATAGCGGTGTTTGTCGATGAGCCCCGGTTCGCACAACAGCAGCAAGTCGTGAGCGTCGCTCACGGCAATCTCCGTCTCAAACTCATAACGCGAAAGACCCGCCTCGCCGGCCGGCCCCTTGATGGTCAAGTAAGCCTTGTCGTCGCGGACGCGAATGCGCACAGTCCGACCCGGCTTCGTTCCGATGTAGCCCTGCTGTATGTGGCTGCAAGCGTAAGCCTGCTGCTTGAAGTCCTGGCCTTCGACCAGAAACTTCCGTTCTATCTCCTGTGCCATCCGGTGGAAGGTATGTCTTAGCCAACCATCGACAGCAGAATCGTCAGGACAACGCCCAAGACGACAAGGCCAATGATGATGCCGCGAATAACCTTGCGTGCCTGTTCTTCCTCCTTGGCGGCGTGCTTGGCTGCCTTCTGCTTACGGTTTTCTTTCTTGATGTTGCTCATAGTATTGTTTTTTTCGATATTTCGATGTTTCGATATTTCGATATTTCGATGTTTCGATATTTCGATGTTTCGATATTTCGGCATTCTGATATTCGACATTTCGATGCCTCACGGTTACTCCGTGGTCTCGCCTCCGAACTCCATGAGGTAGGCCTTGATGAAGGCGTCTATCTTGCCGTCCATCACGCCGCCCACGTCGCTCGTCTGATAGTTGGTGCGGTGGTCTTTCACACGGCGGTCGTCGAAGACGTAACTCCGGATCTGGCTGCCCCACTCTATCTTCTTCTTACCAGCCTC
>JAFSXQ010000310.1 GCA_017444005.1 Bacteroidaceae bacterium
AGAGTTTATTTCGGCCTTTGCGCTACCCTGTTTTGGAACTGTAACACTGTAACGCTGTAACGCCAAAGTCCCGAATTTCTTTTGCCCTCGTTTTATTTGCACAGTCCGAAACTATTTTGTATCTTTGTACCCATGTAAGCGAACAACAAGAAAACTACAACGACTATGGCAAAGATTGTGACACTGGGCGAGATTATGCTCCGCCTGTCCCCGCAAGGAAACGACCGTTTCATCCAGAGTGAATCATTCCGCATCATCCCGGGTGGTGGCGAGGCCAACGTGGCCATCTCGCTGGCCAACTACGGGCACGAGGCCTACTTCGTGTCGAAACTTCCCAAGCACGAAATCGGGCAGATTGCCGTCAACGCCCTGCGCCGCTACGGTGTGGACACCCGCTACGTGGCCCGCGGCGGCGACCGCGTGGGTCTGTACTATGCCGAGACGGGTGCCTCGATGCGTCCCTCGAAGGTCATCTACGACCGCGCCCACTCCTCGATAGCAGAGGCCGTGCCCGAGGACTTTGACTTCGACCAGATTATGGAGGGCGCCCAGTGGTTCCACTGGAGCGGCATCACACCCGCCATCTCCGACAAGGCCGCCCTGCTGACCCGCCTGGCCTGCGAGGCTGCCAAGCGCCACGGGGTGAAGGTCAGCGTGGACCTGAACTTCCGCAAGAAACTGTGGACCTCGGAGAAGGCCATCTCCGTGATGCGCCCGCTGATGCAGTACGTCGACGTGTGCATCGGCAACGAAGAGGATGCTGAACTGTGCCTGGGCTTCAAGCCCGACGCCGACGTAGAGGGCGGGCAGACCGATGCCAGCGGTTACGAAGGCATCTTCCGCCAGATGCGCCAGGAGTTCGGCTTCGAGTACGTCGTCAGCACCCTGCGCGAGAGTTTCTCCGCCACGTTCAACGGCTGGAAGGCCCTCATCTTCGACGGCAAGGAGTTCTACCAGTCGAAGCGCTACGAAATCAATCCCATCATCGACCGCGTGGGCGGCGGCGACTCGTTCTCCGGTGGCCTCATTCACGGCCTGCTGACCAAGCAGACGCAGGGCGAGGCTCTGGAATTTGCCGTAGCAGCCAGCGCCCTGAAGCACACCGTGAATGGCGACTTTAACCTCGTAAGTACGGAAGAAGTGGAGGCTCTGGCCGGTGGCAGTGCCAACGGGCGTGTGCAGAGATAAAATGGAAGAATGGAAGTATTGAAGAATTGAAGTATGGCAAAATTTGATAAGATAGCAGTACTGCAGAAGATAGGTGAGACGGGTATGGTGCCCGTGTTCTACCATCGGGATGCCGAGGTGGCCAAGCGCGTCATCAAGGCCTGTTACGACGGAGGCGTGCGTGCCTTCGAGTTTACTAACCGTGGCGACTTCGCCCAGGAGGTGTTTGCCGAATGTGTGAAGTTTGCTGCCAAGGAGTGCCCCGAACTGGCGCTGGGCATCGGCTCGGTGGTGGATGCCCCGACGGCAGCCCTGTACCTGCAGTTGGGTGCCTGCTTCGTGGTGGGCCCGCTGTTTAACCCGGAGATAGCCCCCGTCTGCAACCGTCGCCTCGTGCCGTATTGCCCCGGCTGCATGACGGTGAGCGAGATAGGCAAGGCGCAGGAGTTGGGGTGCGACCTGACGAAGGTGTTCCCCGGCGACGTCGTCGGCCCTAACATGGTGAAGGGTCTGAAGGCTCCCATGCCCTGGTCGAAGATCATGGTCACGGGCGGCGTGGCTCCCGAGGAGGAGAACCTGACGAAGTGGTTCAAGGCCGGCGTCTACTGCGTGGGCATGGGCTCGAAGTTGTTCCCCAAGGACCGCGTGGAGGCACAGGATTGGCAGTACGTAACCGACAAGTGCCGCGAGTGCCTGGACATCATCGCACGTGTGCGCGCATAATAATAAGGAATGGCAAAGAACAAGAAACTGAACAAGTGGATTGTGCCCGAAGGTCAGCCGCTGACCGACATGGACAGGCGCATCCTCGAGTATCAGGAGCGCGGCAAACTGGTGCCGACGCGTGAACTGATAAAGACTCCCGAACAGATAGAGGGCATCCGCAGAGCGGGTGTCCTCAACACTGCTGTCCTGGACACGGTGGCCGAACGGATTCGTCCGGGCATGACCACGCTGGAGATAGACCGCATCGTCTACGACTACACCACGCAGCACGGCGGCATCCCGGCACCGCTCAACTACGAGGGCTTCCCCAAGTCGTGCTGCACGAGCGTGAACGACGTCGTTTGTCACGGCATTCCCAACGAGAACGAGGTGCTGGAGGAGGGCGACATCCTGAACGTGGACGTCACCACCATCCTCGACGGCTACTATGCCGACGCCAGCCGCATGTTCGTCATCGGCGGCCACACGCAACCCCGCTGGCAGCGACTGGTGGATGTGGCCTGGGAGTGCCTGAAGATAGGCGAGGAGGTGTGCAGTCGGCCCTACGTCTTCGTGGGCGACATCGGCAATGCCATACAGAAGTATGCCCACAAGAATCACATGTCCGTCGTGCGCGACCTGTGCGGACACGGCGTGGGCCTGCAGTTCCACGAGGAGCCCGACGTGGAGCACTACGGCCATCGCGGCACGGGCATGCTCCTGGTGCCGGGCATGGTGTTCACCATCGAACCCATGATCAACCTGGGGCACTATCAGGTGTGCATCGATGCCGACGACCCGACGGAGTGGACGGTCGTCACCGAGGACTACGAACCCTCCGCCCAGTGGGAGCATACGTACGTGATGACGGAAAACGGCGTGGAAATCTTGACACATTAATCGTGATGAAGAAGGATATCATTATTCTGGGCATTGAAAGTTCGTGCGACGATACCAGCGCCGCCGTCATCCGGGACGGCCTCCTGCTGTCGAACGTGACGGCCAGCCAGGCCGTTCATGAGAGTTACGGCGGCGTGGTGCCCGAACTGGCCAGCCGTGCCCACCAGCAGAACATCGTGCCCGTTGTCGACCAGGCCCTGAAGCGGGCTGGGGTAGGGCGCGAGGAACTGTCGGCCATTGCCTTCACGCGAGGCCCGGGCCTGATGGGCAGCCTGCTCGTGGGCGTCTCGTTTGCCAAGGGATTGGCGGCTTCGCTGGGCATCCCCATGATCGACGTCAACCACCTGCAAGGCCACGTCCTGGCGCACTTCATCCGCACGGAGGGAGAGGACTACTGTCCCCCCACGTTCCCCTTCCTGTGCCTGCTGGTGAGCGGAGGTAACTCGCAGATAGTGAAGGTGAATGCCTACAACGATATGGAAATCATCGGGCAGACCATCGACGACGCAGCAGGCGAGGCCATCGACAAGGCCGCCAAGGTCATGGGCCTGGGCTATCCCGGCGGTCCCGTCATCGACCGCCTGGCCCGTCAGGGCAACCCCGATGCCTATCAGTTCTCAAAGCCCCATATCCCCGGCTACAACTACAGTTTCTCGGGCCTGAAGACGTCGTTCCTCTATAACCTGCGCGATTGGGTGAAGGACGACCCCGACTTCATCGAGCACCACAAGGAGGACCTGGCCGCCAGTTACGAGAAGGCCGTCGTGGACACGCTGATGAACAAACTGCGCCTGGCCGCCCGCGACCTGGGCATCCGGCAGGTGGCTGTGGCCGGCGGCGTCAGTGCCAACACGGGCCTGCGCAACGCCTTCCACGAATACGCCAAGCGCTACCGCTGGCAGGTCTACATCCCCAAGTTCGGCTACACCACCGACAACGCCGCCATGATAGCCATAACGGGCTATTTCAAGTTCCAAGACCGCGATTTTTGCCCGATGGAGGCCCCCGCTTACAGCCGCGTGACCATGAAATGAGGCCTAAAACAAAAAATTAGGTGGAAACATTTGGTAAATCGGGAAAAATAACGTAATTTTGCACGCTGTTTGGAAAAAGCTATTGGGATAGCAAAGAAAAGAAGGAATTAGAACGATGTCTAAGATTTGTCAAATTACCGGAAAGAAGGCCATGATTGGCAACAACGTTTCGCACTCGAAGCGTCGCACAAAGCGCACCTTTGATGTGAATCTGTTCTATAAGAAGTTCTACTACGTAGAGCAGGACTGCTGGATTACGCTGAGAATCTCAGCCGCAGGTCTTCGCATGATTAACAAGGTCGGCTTGGATGCAGCGCTGAATCAGGCTGTGGAGAAGGGCTTCTGTGATTGGAAAGACATTAAGGTTATCGGTTAATATTGAAAGGAGAACCACATTATGGCAAAGAAAGCAAAAGGCAACAGAGTGCAGGTGATCCTGGAATGCACCGAGCACAAGGCAAGTGGAATGCCCGGCACCAGCCGCTACATCACCACGAAGAATCGTAAGAACACTCCCGAGCGTCTGGAGTTGAAGAAGTACAACCCCATCTTGAAGAAGATGACCATCCACAAGGAGATTAAGTAACGAATCTTAAAAGCGTAAATTACAAGTTATGGCAAAGAAAACCGTGGCCACCTTGCAGACCGGCAAGAACGACGGCCGTAGTTATACCAAGGTCATTAAGATGGTGAAGAGCCCCAAGACGGGTGCCTACATCTTCGACGAGCAGATGGTTCCCAACGAGGCAGTGAAGGACTTCTTCAAATAAATCCTCCCGCCCCCTTGCATAGGGAAGACTGCTTACGTCCTGTCCGACGTACCCAGGTACCATTCGATACAACACATCCATATTCCGGTATGGATGTGTTTTTTTTGTGTTTCATGTGTATTTATTTGGGATTTCGGTTTTTATTATTCACATTTATTTCGTACATTTGCAAAGCAAATGATATATTATGGGATTTTTTAATTTATTTTCGAAGAAGAGTAAGGCCGAGCAGGCCGAGACCTTGGACAAGGGACTGGAGAAGACGAAAGAGAGTTTCTTTGGCAAACTGACCCGTGCGGTGGCCGGCAAGTCGAAGGTCGACGACGACGTGCTCGACAATCTGGAGGAGGTGCTCGTGACCAGCGACGTGGGCGTGGACACCACGCTCAACATCATTCGCCGCATCGAGGAACGCGTGGAGCGGGACAAGTATGTCACGACGAGCGAACTGAACGGCATCCTGCGCGACGAGATAGCCTCGCTGCTCACCGAAAACAATACGTCGGACACCGAGGGCTTCCGGATTCCCACCGACAAGAAACCCTACGTCATCATGGTTGTCGGCGTGAACGGAGTCGGCAAGACCACCACGATAGGCAAACTGGCTTACCAGTTCCGGCAGGCCGGCCTGAATGTCGTGCTGGGCGCGGCTGATACGTTCCGGGCCGCTGCTGTGGAGCAGATTGTCATCTGGGGCGAACGCGCAGGAGTGCCTGTGGTGAAGCAGCAGATGGGCAGCGACCCTGCCAGCGTGGCCTTCGATACGTTGCAAAGTGCTGTGGCTCAGGGCGCCGACGTGGTGCTGATAGACACCGCAGGCCGCCTGCACAACAAGAAGGGCCTGATGGACGAACTCTCGAAAATCAAGCGCGTGATGCAGAAGGTGGTGCCCGATGCTCCACACGACGTCATGCTGGTGCTCGACGGCAGCACGGGGCAGAACGCCTTTGAGCAGGCCAAGCAGTTCACGGCTGCCACCGACGTCACTTCGATGGCCATCACCAAACTCGACGGAACGGCCAAGGGTGGGGTAGTCATCGGCATCAGCGACCAGTTCAAGATTCCCGTCCGATACATCGGCCTGGGCGAGGGTATGGAAGACCTTCAGCCGTTTAATCGTGTCGATTTCGTCAACTCGTTGTTCGGAGGAAAGTGACATGAAGCGTAACACGATAGATATTCTCACACTGGGGTGCAGCAAGAATCTGGTCGATTCCGAGCGCCTGATGTTTCAACTGGAGGCCAACGGCTACCGGGTGACGCACGACAGCGAACATCCTGAGGGCGAGATTGCTATTGTGAACACGTGCGGCTTCATTGCCGATGCGCAGGAGGAAAGCATCAACACGATACTCGAGTTGGCGCAGCGGAAGAGCGAGGGCCGCTTGCGGCGACTGTATGTGATGGGATGCCTGTCGCAGCGCTTCATGGAGGAACTGCAGACGGAGATTCCTGAGGTGGACAAGTATTACGGGAAGTTCGACTGGGGTCAACTCCTGCACGACCTGGGGAAGGCCTATCGCACCGACTTGCACATCCAGCGCCACCTGACAACCCCGTCGAACTATGCCTATCTGAAAATCAGTGAGGGATGCGACCGGCACTGCAGTTACTGCGCCATTCCGCTCATGACCGGTCATCACCAGAGTCGCCCGATGGAGGAGATACTCGACGAAGTCCGCTTCCTGGTCTCCAAGGGCGTGTTCGAGTTCCAGGTCATCGCCCAGGAACTCACGTACTACGGCGTCGACCTCTATCATCGCCGCGCCATAGCCGAGTTGGTGGAGCGCATTTCCGACATTCCCGGCGTGGAGTGGATTCGTCTGCACTATGCCTATCCCACGGATTTCCCCACCGAACTTCTGCGGGTGATGCGCGAACGCGAGAACGTCTGCAAGTACCTGGATGTGGCCTTGCAGCACGTTGCCGATGGGGTGCTGGAGGCCATGCGGCGGCACATCACTAGCCGGCAGACCTATGACTTCGTGGAGATGCTGCGGCGCGAAGTGCCTGGCATTCACATCCGTACGACGCTGATGGTGGGTCATCCGGGCGAGACGGACGACGACTTCCGCCAGTTGCTCGACTTTGTCCGTTGGGCACGCTTCGAGCGCATGGGGGCCTTTGCCTATAGCGAGGAGGCCGGTACGTACAGCGCCAAGCACTACGACGACACCATTCCGGAAGAGACCAAGCAGGCGCGACTGAGCAAACTCATGCGCTTGCAGCAAAACATCTCCGCTGAAATACAGGAGGCAAAGGTGGGGCAGCGGCTGAAGGTGGTCGTTGACAGAGAGGAGGGCGACTATTTCGTGGGACGCACGGAGTTCGATTCGCCTGAGGTCGACCCCGAGGTGCTGATAAGCAAGGCGGACAAGCCGATGCTGGAGACGGGTCGCTTCTATTTGTGTCAGATCCAGTCGGCCGACGACTTCGACCTCTATGGCAAAATCATCGTGTAAAGATAACAGTAAATCGATATAATAGCATGAATAACAAGGAATTTCTCAGTCAGTTGGCAGCCCGGACGGGCTATACCGTGAAGGAGACAACGGCGCTCATGAACGCGCTGACTTCGGAAATGGCTGCGCAGTTCGAAGAAGAGAATACCATCAACATCTTCGGCTTCGGTTCGTTCGAGGTGCGTAAGAAACTGGAGCGCGTTGTCATCAATCCGGCCACCAAGCAGCGCATGCTGGTGCCGCCCAAGATGACGCTGAACTTCAAACCCAGTACCACCCTGAAGGAGAAAAAGTAAAATAGAACGGCTATGGATAAAATAACGCTTGCAGAGTTGGCCGATGCGCTGGCTAAGCAGAAGAAGTCCCTGAGTAAGAAGGAGGCCGAGGCCTTCGTTCGCGAGGTCTTCGAAACCATCCGCGAGAACCTCTTCGTGGATGAAGTGGTGAAGGTGAAGGGCCTGGGCACGTTCAAGTCGGTTCGGGTGGAGAGTCGCGAGAGCGTTCACGTGAACACGGGTAAGCGCATCGTCATCGACAGCCACTCCAAAATCACATTCACGCCCGACAAGTCGCTTTCCGATTGCGTCAACAGGCCTTTCGCAGCCTTCGAGACGATGATTCTGAACGACGAAACCAGTACGGAGGAAATGGAGCGGATAGATGATGTTCCAGAGCAACCGGCCGAGGTGGCGGATGAGCCCGTGCCTGAGGTGGAGGTAGCCCAGCCGGAGCCTGAAGTGCTTGAAGAACCCCAACCGGAGCCCGAAGTGGTCGAGGAACCCCAGCCAGAACCCGAAGTGGTTGAGGAAGCAGAACCTGAGCCCGCTCCTGCAGTCGAGGAATCAACCCCAGTAGTTGAAGAGGAACCCGCTCCTGTGGAGGTGGAAGAGCCCGCACCCGTGCCTGAGACTCCGTCGCAAGGGAGAAGTGCTGGAAGGAGCGTTTTGTGGATTCTTCTCCTTCTGCTCATCGCCGGAGGTGCATACTGGCTGTATTCGACGAAGGGCAATACGGGTTCGGATGCGGAGGCTGTGGCAGAGGCCAAGACTGAGGTGAAGGCTGACACGCAGACCCAGAA
>JAFSXQ010000311.1 GCA_017444005.1 Bacteroidaceae bacterium
CTGGTATATGGCCGGTTTGGAACGGGATAGTGCCTTGCAGGCAAATAGTATGATGGTTAAAAGAAGCGGAATGAAGATGGGTACGAATCCTGAATATCTGCCTTCAAAAATGTTTATTAAGCCCTTGGTGAACAAAAAATAGTATGTGGCGGTGATGACAAGAAAAGAGAATGTGAAAAGTTTAAATGACTGATAGAAGACGGAAGAGCGCAGGAACCCGACGAACGATTTCATGAAATGTGCCTTCTCCTTCTCGTTAACCTCCGGTTTATCTTTATGGTATACCAACGATGGTACGAAATAGATGACCAAGGCCACCATTAGGAGCAAAAACAATGACAAAAGCAGCAATGGCTGTATGATGCTAACAAGAATGTCGCCAAAAGATATGAAATCAGTAACGTCGATGTTGAACGCTGAAAAGAAGGCTACATTGTATATCACGGCCAACACATAGAGAAGCGTCGTCAAACATGGCAAGACATCAACGATGTACGCTTTTATCCAATTCGTGTCTTGAGCACTGCTCGCGCTCGGACTGTCTATCGGGGTTGCTTTTTTCATTGCCTGAAGGGGTTAAATGTTTTTGTCGTCTGAAGAAACTAGGGACTCCGATTTTCTATTCTTTCCTAGCCCATAGGCATCTTCGGTTTTATCGGGTTACACCTTATTGTCATACTATATGCGCTACATCTCCAACTCACGTATGAGGTCGGCGAGGACGTACTGGTCGCTCTGCAACTGCAGGCCGCTCTCGGGGTTGACCAGCAGGGCGTACGTGCGCGAGTTGTAGAGCAGGTCAAGGGCACGCTCTGTGTCGATGTCGAGCCGCTCGGCCAGCAGGGTGGCGATGCGTCCTGTCTTCCGCCATAGTACTTGGTCCCTCATCGCTGGCCTCCCTTCTCCGGCACAGGCTCGGTGGAAACGAAGTGCATGCAGCGGTCGACGATGGCCTGGTTACTGATGCACATCTGGTGGGTGGGCTTGGCGAAGCGCAACTGGCCAATGGCCTGCTCGGCTGTGATGCGTCCGGCATAGTAGTCCTCTACGGTATCGATGACCTGGTCGTTGGCCACACCACCCTCGATGATGTCATAGTCCTTCCAAGGTTCTTCGCCGCGACGACTGCTGACGATGAAATCGAGCCACTGCTGCCCGTAACTGTCAAAACGCAGGCGACGCACATCAGACGGCAGAAGGGTCTCGTCGAACTCGTATGTGGAAATAGTCGGCGTGTCCAAGGCACGAATCACGCAGACACGGCGTGCCCAGCGTTCTGCCTGGTCGCGGAGAGTGGTGACGTAGAAACCCGGGCCAAAGTCGAGCTCGCGGCGGCCTACGCCGGTGAGTGGTGCAGGAACGCCCGTATGGGAGCCATGATAGAGTGTAATCATCGCTGGCCTCCTTCCTCCTTCTCTTTCGCCTCCCAGTTCTTCAGCGCTTCCTGCACGTTCCAGACGACACCGTCGATGCTTTCGGCATGCAGCGTGTCGTAGCAGTCGAACAGCAGACGGCGCACCAGGTCGTGGCGCTTCAGTCGGTTGAACAACTCGGTGGCCGAAATGCCCATGCGCTGTGCGGTGGCCCCAACGGCCAGCGTGGCAAACTGAGTTTGCAGATTGGTTGTCATAATAATCCCACTTTGCTATTCTTGTGCAAATTTACAAAAAATCCATGAAAGTTGTACGCAAAAACGGAAAAATCACCGAAGGAATTGGGAACGGTTCCGATTTTCTACTCAAATTTTGCACATGTGATACCCTGCTCCAGTTCTCGCTCCAGTTCTTCTTCCTTGTAAATGCAACGGCGCATGCAGAATATCTTTCTGCAGAGGGGGCGGAAGGGTCGCCGTGTTTAGATAAATCTTTCAGGCAAGACGCTGAATACAGATGAATATTCCAATATTTAATCTTCATTTGGTTGTTTGTACTAAATCGCGTAACTTTGCAGTCGGATTATTAACCGTGAAAAGATGACCTCGTACATACTGGCCGACAATCAGGACCTGACGCGCTTCGCCCTAGAGTGCATCGTCCGGCAGGACGAACGGAACACCGTCCGACGGGCGACGGACAGGGGGAGCCTGCTGGCACTGCTGAAGGAGGCGGAGAACTCGGTGGTGGTGCTCGACTACACGCTGTTCGACTTTACGGACGAGTCGCAACTGCTGGTCATGAGCGAGCGCTTCGCCATGGCTTCGTGGTTGCTGATCAGCGACGAACTGACGGAGGGATTCCTGCGGCGCATGGTCTATCTGTCCCACGCCTTCAGCATCGTCTTCAAGGACAGTCCGCTCCGCGACATACGCGAGGCCCTGCGCGCCGCGGCGCAAGGGAAACGCTATGTCTGCCAGCGCGCCATGGAGCAGATTCTGGTGCAGCCCCGCGAGGACGAGCGCCCCGACGTGCTGACGGCTACGGAGATGGAAATCGTGCGCTGCATAGCCCGGGGCATGAGCACCAAGGAGATTGCCACGGAGCGCTACTCCAGTTTCCACACGATTGCGACGCACCGCAAGAACATCTTCCGGAAACTGAAGGTGAACACGGCCCACGAGGTGATTAAGTACGCCCTGCGGGCCGGTTGGGTGGACCCCTCCGACTTCTATATCTAGAGTGCCTGGCGGATGTCGGCGAGGAGGTCTTCGCCGTCCTCCAGCCCGATGCTCAACCGGACGGTGGTGTCGGGTACGTCCATCGCCTGCCGCTGCTCGTCGGTGAAGAGGCCGAAGATGGTGGAGGCGGGATGGATGGCCAGCGACTTGCGGTCGAACAGGTTGGTGGCGCGGCGGATAATCTGCA
>JAFSXQ010000312.1 GCA_017444005.1 Bacteroidaceae bacterium
GAAGGCGCGTGGGGCCCCCAGGCCGTTGATGCGCAAGGCATTGTTGCGGCCGTTGGCCTCGGTCCATTCGCGGTGGTCGATGAGGCCGGGGGGCAGGGTCTCGAGTTGGAAGTTGCACATGCGGTACGAACCGATGACCATGGCGGCCCGCTCCTCATAGAAGGTGTCCACGATGCGCTGCAAGGTGTTGGGTGAACTGTAGAGGTCGTCGGAGTCGAGTTGCACGGCGAAGCGGCCGCAGCGCGGGTCGTGGATGGCCAAGTTCCAGCAACCACCGATGCCCAGGTCGTCGCGTTCGGGGATGAGGTGAATCAACCTCCCCCTACCTCCTCCGAGGGAGGGGGCATGAACCCCATCGAGAAAGGATGTTGCCTGGTAGAGGGAGGTCAGGCGCTGCAGTACCTCCGTCGTGCCGTCTGTGGAGTGGTTATCGATGACGATGACGTTGAAGGGGAAAGTGGTTTCCTGACCGAGGGCCGAACGGACGGCGTCCTCGATGGTACGTACGCGGTTGCGGACGGGAATGATGACCGAGGCCTCGACGGGCATGGGTTCGCGGTCGAGGACAATCTGGTCGTACTCGCCAGCGGCCATGTAGGCATTGATGTGGCGCAGGTGGCGTGTGACGGCCCGTTCCATCTCCACCTGGCGGGCACGGTTGCGCGGGTCTACATAGTCGAACTGCTTCTGTCCGCTCAGGCGGGTGTCGGTCTCCACCTCGGTGTACAGGTATTCGCTGACGTGGAGGGGCAACTGGTCGAGCGAGAGGAACAGACGCAGGTCGTAGAGCCCAGCATGGAGGTAGGGATGCACCATCTCCTGCTGGAAGTAGGCTTTCAACCGCTCCGTACGGATGAGCAGCACGCTGCCCATGGCAAAGTCGTCGCGCACCGAACCCAACTGGTAGTCGATGAGCGGACGGCGCTCCTGCCGGCCGTCGGGCAGCAGGGTGTAGTGGTCGGCATAGACGAGCGAGGCTCCGCTGTCGTCGGCGATGGTCACCAGGCGAGTCAGGGCCTGATAGCCCAACTTCAAGGGCCATGTCTTCGTATAGATGAGGGTGTATTGCGCCTGTGCCAGGTTGGCCACCTCCTGCAGTACGCGAGTGCTGAAAGGCGGCTCTTCCAGCCGGTGTATTTCGTTCACGTTCGGGTCTTGCCGCAATTGCGACAAAGTTTCCCGGGCCTGTTCCTCCGATTCGTAAGGAATGAAGCAGTCAATGCGGGGTCTTTTCATACTTTTTTGTGGTTTTGCATACAAACTTACAAAATAATTGCGACATGGAGCGACTATTAAGCCAAAAATTTCGTAACTTTGCTACCAGAACGCTAACCGAAATCTAATAAAGTCCGTTATGAAATACTTTCTTGCCGTAGACCTCGGTGCCACAAGTGGGCGCACGGTGTTGTCAAGTTGGGACGGCCAGCGCGTCGTCATGCGTGAGTTTACCCGTTTCAAAAATCCGCAGATTCCCATCATGGGTCATCTGTTCTGGAACCTTCCCCATCTCTATAACGAGATTATCACGGCCCTGCGCAAGGTGCATGAGGAGGGGATAGAACTGACCTCGATAGGCATCGACACCTGGGGCTGCGACTTCGCTTTCTTCGGTCGGGACGGACAACTGCTGGGATTACCCTACTGCTACCGCGACAGCCATACCGACGGGGCTGTGGAACGCTTCTTCCAGGAGCACATGCCGGCCCGCGAACTGTACGACCGCACGGGCATTCAGTTCATGCCCTTCAACTCGCTGTTCCAACTGGAGACACTGCAGCGCAATGGCTGCACGGCCCTGAAGGAGGCGGAGAAGATTCTGTTCATCCCCGATGCGCTGACCTATATGCTAACGGGCGAGGCCGTCTGCGAGTACACCGTGCTAAGCACCAGCCAGATGCTGAACCCCGCAAAGGGCGACATCGACGAGGATCTGTTGCGTCTGTTGCAACTCAATCGTAACCAGTTCGGCCCCCTCGTGCAGCCCGGACACCGCGCCGGCGTGCTGACCGAGCAGGTGCAGACAGTCACGGGACTTGGCCCCGTTCCCGTGGTCACGGTGGGCGGTCACGACACGGCTTCGGCCGTTGCCGCAGTGCCTGCCGAGGACGGCGACTATGCCTACCTGTCGTGCGGAACGTGGTCGCTGCTGGGCATCGAGAGCCAGCACGCCATCATCAACGACAAGAGTTTCGAGTACAACTTCACCAACGAGGGCGGACTGGACGGCACAACGCGCTTCCTGAAGAACATCTGCGGACTGTGGCTCTTCGAGAACTGCCGCAAGGAGTTCCGCGATGTGCCGGCCGACGTGAACGAACTGAACGCACAGTGCCACACCTCAGCGTTCGATGGCCTCATCATGCCCGACGACCCGCTCTTTGCGCATCCCGACAGCATGACCGCCGCCATACGCGAGTTCTGTCGCCGCACGGGACAGGCCGAACCGCAACAGCCGGCCGACTACGTGCGCTGCATCTTCCGTTCGCTGGCCCTGCGCTATCGCCAAATCATCGAAATCCTCGATGGAATGGCCGATTTCAGCATCCGCCGGCTCCACGTCATCGGGGGCGGCAGCCTGAACGTGCACCTGATGCAATGGACGGCCGACGCCACGGGACTGCCCGTCATTGCCGGTCCGGCCGAGGGCACGGCACTGGGCAACACGCTGGTGCAGGTGCGTGCCGCCGGAGGGGTGGACTCGCTGGCCGACATGCGCGCCATCGTGGCCCGCAGCATCGAACTGAAGACCTACGAGCCGCACCACACGCCCGACTGGGAAAAGGCTTA
>JAFSXQ010000313.1 GCA_017444005.1 Bacteroidaceae bacterium
ACCGCGCGACAGCAACGAGGAGCAGCGCAGTCGCGAACTGGGCGATACTTCGGAGTCGTTCTTCGACTATCTGGTAGGACAACTGGGTGAATACAACCTCACCGACCACGAACTGGAGGTGATGAAGTATCTGATAGGTTCACTGGCCGACGACGGCCTGTTGCGCACGCCGCTTCATCAGATTGCCGATGAACTGGACATCTATCAGAACATCCAGACCAGCGAGGAGGAGTTGGAACGCTTGCTGACGACCGTCCTGCAGCAGATGGACCCTGCCGGGGTGGGAGGGCGCGACCTGCGCGAATGCCTGACCCTGCAGGCCCGGCGCAACTATCACGGCCCGGTGCGCGATCAACTGATAACGCTGTTCCAGCGCTACTGGGACGACTTTGCCCACCTGCGTTGGCAGCGCATACAGCATGTGTTGAAACTCGACGACCTGGAACTCGAACGCCTCCGCCAGCGCATCCAGCGGCTGAATCCACGTCCCGGAGGCAGCCTGGGCGGTGACCGTAGCGACAATCATGTCATCACGCCCGATTTCTTCGTTGAAACCGACGAAAATGGACAAATACACCTTACGCTCAACGAGGGCGAACTGCCCCGGCTGACGGTCAGTCCCGATGCCGAGCAGGAACTGCAGATGCCCGTCGTTTCGCGTTCCGAGCGTGAGGCCATGAGTTATCTGCGCCAGCAGGTGGGCAATGCCCGTATGTTCATCGAGGCCATTGCCCAGCGGCGCGAGACCATGCTCAAGACCATGCAGGCCATCATACGCCTGCAACGGCCTTTCTTCCTGGAGGGCGACGAGACGCTGCTCCGGCCCATGAAACTGGAGGACGTGGCCCAACTGACGGGACAGGACATATCCACCGTCAGCCGGGTCTCGAACAGCAAGTACGTGCAGACCGACCATGGCATCTATCCCCTGCGCTGGTTCTTCACTTCAGCCACCACGCAGAATGGCGACGAGGTGACGGTGCGCAAGATATTGGCTGCGCTGAAGGACATCGTGGACCACGAGGACAAAAGCCGCCCACTGAGCGACGAGCGCTTGGTGAAGATGCTCCAGGAGCGCGGATATGCCGTGGCGCGCCGCACCGTGGCCAAATACCGTACGCAACTCGGCATTGCCGAAAGCCGAATGAGGAAACAATAAATGGAAGAGCAACAGCATACAGAGCGGAAATCAAAGGTTGCGCGTTTGCGCGAGCATGCTTCGGTGAGCGTGCTAGCACGGGCCATGTCCAATGTGTTTCGTCCGTCGTACTTTCCCATGCTGGGCTTCGCGCTGCTGCTCATGTTCACCTATCTGTCGCAACTGCCCTGGCAGTTCAAAGCCGTGATATTGGCGATGGTCTATCTGTTTACCATTTTCCTGCCGGCTATCGGGGTCTATGCTTTCCGGCGGACAAAGCGGCTCAATGTGCACCAACTGACGCTCCAGCACAATCGTCTGGTACCCTACGTCCTGCATATCATCTGCTACGGCATGTTGCTCCGTTTCCTCTATAGCATCCATGCTCCCGTGTTCATGGGGGGCATCATCGTCATCAGTCTGCTTGTGCAGTGCGTCTGCACGGTAGTCACCCTCTGGTGGAAGGTCAGTATGCACTCGGCCGGCGTGGGTGCCATCATGGGGGCCCTGGTGGCCTATTCCAGCATATTCCACTTCAATCCCGTATGGTGGCTCTGTCTGGCCCTGTTGGTCAGCGGTGCCGTCAACAGCAGTCGCATGTACCTGCGCCAGCACACCCTCTGGCAAGTGCTGGGCGGCACCCTCATCGGTTTCGCCTGTGGCCTCGTGGGACTATTCATCTAACCCTAGGAGGTCCTAGGAAAACCTAGGTTATCCTAGGTCATCCTAGTACGACCTATAAAGAACTAAAGAACTTAAAAACTAAAGAACTTAAAAACTTAAGAACTAAAGAACTTAAAAACTAAAATATGACTCCAAAAGTAAGCATCATCATGGGCAGCACCAGCGATCTGCCCGTCATGGAGAAGGCTGCCAAACTTCTCGATGAAATGGGCGTTTATTTCGAGATGAATGCCCTGTCGGCCCATCGTACACCGGTCGAGGTGGAACTATTCGCCCGTGAGGCTGAGGGGCGTGGCATACGTGTCATCATTGCCGGGGCCGGCATGGCCGCCGCCCTGCCCGGTGTCATAGCCGCCAACACCACGTTGCCCGTCATCGGGGTCCCCATCAAGGGCATGCTCGACGGACTGGATGCTCTGCTCTCCATCGTGCAGATGCCTCCCGGCATTCCCGTGGCCACGGTGGGCGTGAACGGCGCCCAGAACGCCGGTCTGTTAGCCGTAGAGATGCTCGCCCTCAGCGATGAGGCCCTAGCCCAGCGCCTGAAAGCCTATAAGGAGAGCCTGAAAGAGAAGATAGTGAAGGCCAACGCCGAACTGGCCGAGGTTCATTACGATTATAAAGTGTCGTAATGCCGAGTTATCGAAATGTCGGAATGTCGAAATATCGAAAAACCATGCAAAGAAGAAAAACCCACGAAGTGCGTGTCGGCAACATCGGCATCGGCGGTGACAATCCTGTCCGCGTGCAGTCGATGTGCACCACCTCCACGATGGACACCGAAGGTTGTGTCCTGCAGATACTGGCCATTGCCAAGGCCGGTGGCGAACTCGTCCGCCTGACTACCCAAGGCGTACGCGAGGCCGAGAATCTGGGCGAGATACGTCGCCGGGTACGCGCCCTCGGTTGCGATGTGCCCTTGGTGGCCGACGTCCACTTCAATCCCCGCGTGGCCGAAGTGGCTGCCCGCAACTGCGAGAAGGTGCGCATCAACCCCGGCAACTACGTCGACGCCGCCCGCCAGTTCAAGCACCTGGAGTACACCGATGAGGAGTATCAGGCCGAACTCCGCAAGATAGAGGACCGGCTCATCCCCTTCCTTAATATATGTAAGGAGTGCCACACCGCCGTGCGCATCGGCGTCAACCACGGCAGTCTCTCCGACCGTATCATGTCGCGCTACGGCGATACGCCCGAGGGCATCGTGGAGTCGTGTATGGAGTTCCTGCGCATCTGCATGCGGGAGCAGTTCCTCGACGTTGTGGTCAGCATCAAGGCCTCGAACACCGTGGTCATGGTGGAGAGCGTGCGCCTGTTGGTCAAGGCGATGGATCGGGAAGACATGACCTTCCCCCTGCACCTTGGAGTCACCGAGGCCGGCGAGGGTGAGGACGGTCGCATCAAGTCGGCCGTGGGCATCGGTGCCCTGCTCATCGACGGCATTGGCGACACCATCCGCGTTTCCCTCTCCGAGGCGCCCGAGAACGAAATCCCCGTAGCCTACACCCTGCTGCAGGCCGCCCGTCTGCGCTTCACCCAGACGGAGTACATCTCGTGTCCCGGTTGCGGCCGCACGCTGTTCGACCTCCAGGGCACCATTGCCCGGGTTAAGGCAGCCACCAGTCACCTGACCGGCCTGAAGATAGCCGTCATGGGTTGCATTGTCAACGGCCCGGGCGAGATGGCCGATGCCGACTACGGCTACGTCGGTGCCGCCCGAGGTAAGGTCAGTCTCTATCGTGGCAAACAGTGCGTCGAGATGAACATTCCCGAGGATGAGGCTGTCGACCATTTGTTGGATATAATAAATAAAGATAAAAATGAATAATCAACCCTTATTAATCTACAACACACTTTCTCGTCAGAAAGAGTTGTTCCGGCCCCTTCACGAGGGGCGCGTGGGCATGTACGTCTGCGGTCCCACCGTCTATGGCGACGCCCACCTGGGCCATGCCCGTCCCGCCATCACGTTCGACCTCCTGTTCCGCTACCTTCAGCATCTGGGCTACAAGGTGCGCTACGTCCGCAACATCACCGACGTGGGCCACTTGGAGCACGATGCCGACGAGGGCGAGGACAAGATTGCCAAGAAGGCCCGACTGGAAGAACTGGAACCCATGGAGGTGGCCCAGTACTACACCAATCGCTTCCACGAGGCCATGGCGGCGCTGAACTGCCTGCCGCCCAGCATCGAGCCCCACGCCACGGGCCACATCATCGAGCAGCAGCAACTCGTGCAGCAAATCCTGGACCACGGCTATGCCTACGAGTCGAACGGTTCCATCTATTTCGATGTCGAGAAGTACGACAAAGACCACCGCTACGGCATACTCTCCGGCCGCTCGCTGGAGAACATCAAGGACTCCAGTCGCGAGTTGGCCGGCGTAGGCGAGAAGAAGAACCAGGCCGACTTTGCCCTCTGGAAGGCAGCCCAGCCCGAGCACATCATGCGCTGGCCCTCGCCCTGGAGCGACGGATTCCCCGGCTGGCACTGCGAGTGCACCGCTATGGGCCGTAAGTATCTGGGCGAGGAGTTCGACATCCACGGCGGCGGCATGGACCTCGTCTTCCCCCACCATGAGTGCGAGATTGCCCAGGCCGTGGCCAGTCAGGGCCACCAGATGGTGCACTACTGGATGCACAACAACATGATAACCATCGGCGGACAGAAGATGGGTAAGTCGTACAACAATTTTATCACCCTGCCCGAGTTCTTTGCCGGCACACACGAGAAGTTGACGCAGGCCTACGCCCCCATGACCATCCGCTTCTTCATCCTCCAGGCTCATTACCGCTCGACCGTCGACTTCGGCAACGAGGCCCTGCAGGCCGCTGAGAAGGGCTTGGCCCGCCTCATGGACGGCTGGAAACTCCTCCTGCGCCTCCGCGACGGCCAGAAAACGAAAGGCGCCCCCCAAGTCGAGGTTTCGTATGTTGACGCATTGCGTCAACAGTGCTACGACGCTATGAACGACGACCTCAACTCGCCCCAGGTCATCAGCGCCCTCTTCGATGCCTGCCGCGTCATCAATACCATCAACGACAAGAAAGCCAGTATCACCGCCGAGGTGGCACAGGCCCTGGCCGAGGTGTTCCACACCTTTGCCTTCGACATTCTGGGCCTGACCGAGGACAGCGGCACCAGCAACAAGGCCCGCGAGGAAGCCTTCGGCAAGGTGGTGGACATG
>JAFSXQ010000314.1 GCA_017444005.1 Bacteroidaceae bacterium
AAATGTGTATAACGAGACAGAATATGTAATTCAGCTCGTTTCTAAATCGTTACCTGATTACTATTCAAAGCAAGGTAACGAAATGATTTCTAAAGAGTTATAATTTCCTCCGTAACAACTATTGGTACCTGGGCATTTGATGGTTGTAGTAGCCTAACCTCTGTCAATATGGGTAATAGCGTGACTTCTATTGGCGAAAATGCATTTTCTGGATGTAGTAGCCTAACCTCCGTTAACATTCCCAATAGTGTTGACTACATTGGCGTAGGAGCGTTCCGTAACTGCAGTAGCCTAACCTCTGTCAATATTGGCAACAGCGTGACCTCAATTGGAGGCTATGCGTTCGAAGGTTGCAGTCGCCTAACTTCCGTCACCATTCCCAATAGTGTGAATAAAATCGGCAACTGTGCGTTCAGAGAATGTAATCTAGGGTCTATATTCGTGGAAAGTCAGATTCCAATTTCTATTGCGGATGATACATTTTCCTATTCTATGAGGGGGATTTATGCTATCCTCTATGTTCCAATTGGATGTAAGGCCACTTATAAATCTGCCACATATTGGAAAGATTTTAAAAAGATAGAAGAATATATATCGAGATATGAACTTGTTGACGGGCAAGATTACGTCAACCGTCAGGAAGGAATCTATAATATCAACTATTCCAGAACGTTCAAGAACACGAACTGGCAGGCATGGTATGTACCATTTGAGTTGGACCTGACAAAGGAAGTGCTGGAGAAGTTCTCGTTTGCTAAGTTTGCTGGAACCTATACGGAAGAGGACGGCAACTTCTACATCACAGTCGCAAGGATGAAGGAAGGCGAAGTTGTGAAAGCCAACACGCCGTACTGCGTGCAGGCCAAGGTTGCCGATAAGACGAATCCGCAGGTGATAATGCAGGCGGATGCCACATTGGAAGCCGCGGAGGAAACCAGTTTTTATGTGTTGTCGGCAGAGAAGAAGATTACGTTCATGGGCAACTACACATATAAAATTGTTATCGAAGCGGACGAGAACTGGTACGCCCTGAGTGGAGGTCAGTATTCCAGGCAGTTGCCGGGCAACACGATAGCGCCCTTCCGTTGCTTCTTCACCATCGAAGACCGCGTGGATAATCCTTATCCGGCCAGTCCCAACCCTACAACGGTGAGATTGATGGTGCTGGGTGACGAGGCGGACGAAATTGAAATATTGAGAAATGGAGAAAATGAGAAAATGAGAAATGAGGCCGGCGCAGTGTTTGACCTCAGCGGACGCCAAATGGTAAATGGAACTCGCTACGCGCTTGGCTCTTCCAAGAAATTGACAAAGGGTATCTATATTATTAACGGTAAAAAAGTATTTGTAAAATGAAAAAGACGTATGAACAGCCAGTCGTAGAAGAACTGGCAACAGAGTTGGAATGCGAAATCCTCGTGGGTTCGAACATCGGCGAAGGCGGTGAGGGCCAGGAGGGTGACGTAAGAGATTCCGAACTTTGGCCTGAAATTGAAGGTTAAGGTCTCAGCGAATAAGTAGACTTCGACGATTAATTCACGGAGCAATCCTCACGGATAAGCATCCGTCAGACAGAAATGAACCGCACGGGGGATGAGAAATGCCCCTGTGCGGTTCGTTCGTCTTGTTCCGCAGCCCAAGGGCATCTATATCATTTTTTTCCAAAAAGAAATATCATAATATCATAAATCATAGTTATCGCACTGGTACATAAAAAGATAGCGAATGATATTTCCTATGATATTTCTATGATATTATGATATTTCTTTGCCCGTTTTCGCCTTTTTACAGCGAAAAGAACGGCGTTTGGGGCCGGCGCGTAACAACAGATGGGAAGATTAACACTAACAACAACGTATGGGAATAGTAGTAATCTTAAGGCGAGTTCCACGCGTGGAACTCATCAGTTCCATGTGTGGAACTCGTCAGTTCCATGTGTGGAACTCACCTTGACATAGTGATAGGTGGGTTCCGGGATTACAGGGGGGCGCCTTACAAGTCTGTCGCGCGTAGGCTGCGGTCGACGAGCAGGCCGCTCGTTTGCCACTTGAGGGCGGACAGTGGGGCAAGGGCCTTGAAGCGCAGGCGGAAGAGTTCGACCTCGTCGCCGCTGAGTTCGGGCTGACGACCGATGTTCACGAAGGTGGGGTAGAGCACGCGGTCGCCGTTGCTGTGGAGGCGGTTGTTGGTCATGTTGTGCATGCCGCTTACGGCTAACGGCTCGACGGCGAGGAACTCCAACTGCTGCTGATTGTAGGGCAGGACGAGGTTCAAGGCATTCACGGCCTGCAGGCCCTTGCCCACGGCGGTGATGACGATTTCGTCGCCAGCCTTGTAGCGGCGGTTGTCGTACTTCAGCGTGACGCTGCCCGACAGCGTGCCGCCGGGTCGTCCGGCTCCGCCCTCCAGCATCGTGGCGACGTTGGAGATGTCCTGTGCGTCGATGAGGCCGTTCTGGTTGACGTCGCCGACCGAGACGTAGCCGTCGAAGTCGCCGTCGCCACGCCGCAGGCCCGTGTAGTTGAGGTACGAGGTCAGGTCGTTCTCGTCAATCTTTCCGTCCTGGTTGATGTCGCCGGGTATCTGCACCTTGGCGTCCGTGCGGCGGAAGACGAACAGTTCGGCACCCGAACCGAAGCCGCCGACCGAGCGCACGACGTCGAGGCGCAGGTAGCGCACGCCCTCTTCGTTCATCTTTCGTACGTCCTCGTTCGTGAACTCTATCGTCTTCGGCAGGTTGTCCTGGCGGAAGCGGAAGGGTTGCGGCTGGCTCCACGTGCGTCCGTCGCGGCTCAGGCTGATGGCCCCCTCGAGCAAGGTGCCGTTGCCGGCATTGTCCCGCGGGACGTACTGCAGGCGGTCGAGCACCGTGGTGGCGTGCATGTCGATGTTGACGGTGAACGGTGTGGCGTCGGCCTGGTCCCAACTGGTGTGCCAGATTTCGCCCTTCTCGTCCAGGTCGAAGAGCCTTTGTATGCCGTTGCCGGGCTGGTCGGCGACGGTGCAGGTGGCGGTCAGTCCGCTCATGGCGAACTCCAGCGGGTTGGCTTCGGTGCGCAGGTTAAGGGTGGTCCAGGGGCTGACGCCCTGCTTGCCTACGGCGCGCAGGCGGACCTCGTAGTCCGTCTCGGGCTGCAGGAGGTCGATGGTGTAGCGGGTCTGGCGGATGTTGGTGTAGCGCATGCCCTCGAATTCCATTTCGTAGTAGTCGGCACCCGTGACGGCCTTCCACGCCGGTGTCAGCGTGTAGGCGGTGGCGGTGGCTTCTTGGGTTTCAGGGACATCTAGGACTTCTGGGGCTTCTAGGACATCTAGGGCTTCTGGGCTGATGCCCTCGATGGTAACCTCAATCTTGTCCGAAACGCTGGCTTCGGGCAGGTCGATGACGAGTTGCCGGGGGCGCTTCAGGGCTATCTGGGCCATGTGCTGCTCCTGACCGAACTGCCAGTCGGGGACGACCTTCTTGCCGCCGATGCGGGCCACCACCTTCTTGGGTGCGCCGGGAACGTTCACGACGAGGTGGACGCGCTGCTTCTCCGGCATGCCCGTGAAACCCTTGCCTGCGGTCGGGTGGATGGTGACGACGGCGCGCCCCTTAGTGAGTTGCTGCTCAATCCTGTACGTGGTGCAGGCTCCGGCGAGGTAGGCATCCGTCTGGCCGTCGTCGTCGTAGACCTCGATGCTCGTGGCCTGTGCCGAGGGGTAGACCTCGATGATGCGCAGCGACGGGTCGATCTGTGTCGGGTTGTTCGAGGCGTTGTTCATCGGGATGATGGCGCCCTCGCGCACGAAGACGGGCAGTTTCCACAGCGGTGCGTCGAAGGCATTCAGCACTTGACCGCCCCGGTAGGCCTGACCCGTGAAGTAGTCGTACCACGTGCCCTGGGGCAGGTAGATGCCGTTGCGCACGTCGCTCTTCTCGTACATCGGTGCCACGAGGATGCTGGGGCCGTAGAGGAACTGGTACTGTGTGCGGCGGCCCAGGGTGTAGGCGTTCGCTTCGTCGAGGAACATGGCGCGAATCAGCGGTTTGCCGGTGATGGCCTCATGGGCAAAGGTGTAGGTGTAGGGCAGGAGCATGGATTTCAGTTTCAGGTACGTGCGGTTGATGCTCGTGGCCGGTTCGCCCAGGGCCTGCGGATACTTGGGGTTGGAGCCCCAGCCGTCCATGTTCAACTGCATGGGAGTGAACGTCTTCCACTGGAACTCGCGGACGTTGACGTCCGGGTTCTTGCCGCCGAAGATGCCGTCCATGTCGTTGGTGATGTTCGGCATGCCGGAGAGGCCGGCTCCGACGAACGTCGGTATGTGGTAGCGGATGTATTCCCAGTCGCCGCCCGTCTGGTCGCCCGTCCAGACGCCGGCGTAGCGCTGCGTTCCGGCCCAGCCGTCGAGCGAGATGATGAAGGGGCGGGCCTGGTTGCCGTAGTAGGGCATGATGTGGGCGACGTCGGTGATGCCGTTCAGTCCGAACGAGTAGCCGGCACCCACCCAGGCGACGTCGGTCTTCAGCACACGCACGCCTGCATCGCGCACCTCCTTCACGATGTCGCGCTGCAGGAGGGCGGGGATGGAGTCGATGGGGTGGAGGTTCGACTGGGTCCACAGACCTATCTCCACACCCTTCGAGCGGGCATAGTCGCCGAACGCCTTCAGGTTCTGGATGTTGCCGTCCAGCGTCTCCGTCTGTCCGTAACCGGCTCCGTAGCCGTCGTTGGGCAGCACCCACCCGAGCGGCATGTCGGCCCCGTTGTAGCGGTCGATGACGGCGCGGGCGGAGAACTGGTAGTCGCCCACGTCGCCGTTCAATGATTCGCGAATGCCGCCCTCCACGGGTTTCTGGCTTTCGAGGTAGTATTTGCCGTCCTCGTAGGGGATGCCGCGGTTCGTGTCGTCTGTCGCCTTCCAGTAGTCGCGGTTGTAGGCGTTCAGATGGCCCTCGTAGAAGCCGAACTTAGGCAGCAGGAGGGGATGGCCCGTCAGTTGGTAGTAGCCGTTGAGCAGGCCCACGGGGTCGTCGGCTGTCCACAGGAAGAGGTCCAGGTAGGGCTCGTCGTGGTGGATGGTAACCTGCGGTTCGGCGAAGTCGTAGTAGCCCGGGCGGAAGGTGTGGCACAGCACGCCGTAGCCCGCCGTCGACCAGTACATGGGGGCCGGGGAACAGACGCCGCCGTCGGTCCACGAGTTGGTGTTCACGATCTGGATGCGCTGTCCGCGATGCGAGAAGCGGCCGTTCTGCACGCCGCCACCGAAGAAGTACTCGTCGGTCCCCTGGCTCAGTTGCACGCTGTAGCCACCCTTGGCGAAGGCGACGGGGGCCGTCTGCGAGACGATGGGCTTTCCGTCCCGGTTAATGAGGCTTATCAGACCTGTGCCTTTGTCTATCTGCACCGTCATGCCCCCTTGGGCCTTGACGATGAACTTCCCGACGTTCTCCTCGATGCTGACAGAGGTCTCTTGCCGTGCGTTCTGTACGAGGATGTCGGCCGGCGGCGTGGCCTTCGGGTTGCGCAGGATTCCCCCTTGGTCGTCGCGGAACAGGCGCACGATGTCGGGGCCGTAGAAGTCCAGGGTCAGCATGTGCCCGTCCTGGTCAATCACTTCGACGGCCTGTCGGTTCAACTGTCGCACGGCCTTCACACTATCGGCTGCTGCGCTCATCGTGAGCACCAGGGCCATGAGGGATAGAACGATTCTCTTCATGATGCTATGATTTTGTAGTTAATTCTTGATTTTATTTATCGTCCATTGCAGTTGCTCGCCCAGCCCGATGGTGTAGCCCTGCGAGCAGAAGACAACGCGGTTGAACGTGTCGGCAATGAGGAAGATGGGCAACTGGCCGTTGGAGAGTTTCATGTTGGCCATGATTTGCCGTTTGATGCTGCCGTCCGTGTCGATGCCGTAGAGCGTGCCGGCGGGCAGTGTGCCATAGTCCGATGCCTTGAACTTCCGGGCTTCGGCTTCGCTCTCGAACAGCAACAGCATCGGGCGTCCCCAGCGGTCGAAGTCGGCGGCCACCTTGCAGATGTCGCGCAGAGCGTGGTTCGTGGGTTCCTGCCCCATGCCCACAAGGCCGATGACGAAGTAGCCGCGGCCCGTCTGGCTCAGTATGGAGGACTTGCCGGGAAGGACGGAAAGGTCTTTGCCGAGCAGCGTGTAGGTCGATTCCGAGTCGAACGAGCCGATGACGCTGACCTCCGTGTCGGTGTGGCGCAGCAGGAGGGGCAGGGTAGTGGTCTGCCCTTCGGCGATGGTGAACAGGCGGTTGGTGGCCAGTGCCGTACCGTTGGCCAGCCGGATGCCGGTGGTCAGCAGATAGGTGCCCGTATCGAGCGGCGTGCCGTCGCGGAAGGTGTTGCTCCAACTGGTGCCGCCGCCCATGTCCACCTGGCCTTCCTCGAAGTTCAGCAGACTTGTCCCACCGCTTGGCGTGATGCGTGTGATGGTGAAGTGGCTGTAGTACTTCGGGTCGTCGATGTACCGGTCGGGCTCGTAGGTCAGCACAAGGCGGCCTTGCTTGCTGGCCACCTGCGTCGTGGCGTCGAAGTCGACATCGATCCATTTACCATTCGCCATTTCCCGGTATTGGACTTTGCCGGTGACGACGTCCTTGCGGGCTTCGATGCCTAACGAGCGTGCCAGGGAGACGAAGAAGATGTCGCGACTGCGGGTGTCGGTCAGGCGCGATTGCCACACCCCCACGGGCGTCTGTGCAATGCGCAGGGCCTTCGTGTCGGGGTTCAGCCGGATGTTGTCCTTCACCCATTTCACCAGGCTCTCGCCACTGATGGCGTCAGTCCCTCCGTTCGCTGCCGTCCACTCCCTGTGGAGGTAATTCTTGTAGGGATGCAGAATCATCTCGTTCTCCACGCGCGGACACAGTTGGTCGCTCGCGGCCGTCAGGTTGTCCTGCAGTATCTCCAGCGGCATGTCGCGCAGGTCCTTGTCGGTGAGCGAGGCCAGCAGGTCGTAAACTCTCTCCTCGCGCGCGCGATTCATAGTAATAAAGGTAAGAATCGTGGCCCAGTTGCCCCGGCTCTTGGTCAGGAACGGGGCGAAGCGAGGGCTGAACTGGCGTGCCATCGCATCGGGCATGAAGGTGGCTTCGTAGGCATGTCGCAGCGAGTCCTCGTAGGCCAGTCGGCGATGGTTTGCCTGCTTCAACGTCGTCGGCACCTCGGGTATCAGCACACGTTCGCCTGGCGGCACGATGTCCAGTTCCTCCGTCGCGCCGTCAACGTTGGATAATTGATGGTTGAGTTTTATCGTGATATTCTTTATATGGCCAAACGACGCTTTCGCCCAGCCGAACTTGCCGTCCTTCGAGGCCCAGACGAGCATGTCGCCCTTGCCTGCCGTCAGGAAGGTGCGGCCTCGGGCATCGGTGTACTTCGTGGCAACGGTGCAGAACTCGGCGTAGTTGTAAATCTTGAAGTCGACCCGTGCGTCGCTGACGGCCCGGCCCCGTTCGTCTACGATGCGGAAGTCGATGCGTGCGCTCGAACCGTAGTTGTCTATCAGGTTAATCTCCGTGAAGCACGAGGTGCGCAGCATCACCTCCTCCGGGCCGCGATAGTCGCCAAAGGCGCGGGTGTGCATGAGCATGGCCCGCGAGGCTGGTGCGTTGAACCACCCGAGGTTGAGCACCGGCTCCGGTTCGCAGGCCCCCAGGAAGTACCACCGCCCGTCGGCCCAGGCCTCCACCCAGGCATGATTGTCGTCGGTGTGTGCCCAGCGCGGCGTGTAGACCTGGCGGGCCGGTATGCCTATCGAGCGCAGAGCCGACACGGTGAAGGTGCTTTCCTCGCCACAGCGCCCGAGGGCATTCCGGATGCAGGCCAGGGGCGACAGCGTGCGACCGTCGGACGGAGCGTAGGTTACCCGTTCGTGGCACCAGTGGTTCACCTCCAGGATGGCCTCCTGCATGTTCATGCCGCGCACACGTTCCTTCAGTTCGCGGAAGAACACCCAGCGCGACGAATCCAGCGCCTCGTTGTTCACACGGACGGGGAGCACGAAATGGCGGAACAGCAGGTCGGGCACGTCCTTGCCCCAGGGCATCTGGCTCCGGGCCTCGAAACTGGCGCGGACGTTTCGTAGGTGGAACTCCAACGGATAGTCGGTGATGTCGGCCAGCGGCATGTAGGCATACAGGAAACGTAAGGCCTCCTGCTCGGCTTCGTCGGGAAGTTCCTCTATATCTTTAGTGTACTGGGTGCCAATTATTTCTACCTTTTCGTTAAAGGCTTTCGTTACGTCCTGCGCTTGTGCAGGCAGCAACGTGAGGAGGGCGATGAAGAGGGCTGTGAGGTGTCTCATGATAGGAGTTGTTTGATGGTGTTACGTACGCGTTCGGGGGTGGTGACCAGGCGTTGCCCGAAGTCGAACTTGCCCGTCCCCGCTGTCTCGCAAGGAATCGCCTCGCGAGCCGAGAAGTGAAACTCGCGGATGCCCGTTTCGCGCTGAATGCGTGCAATGTTGCTTTCGTCCACGCCGCTGCCTGCGAGCAGGATGATGCGGTCGCCTGCCTGTTGGTTCAGTTGGCGCAGCAGGTCGATGCCGGCCTCCGCCTTCGGTTCCTGGCCCGAGGTGAGGATGCGGTCGCAGCCAAGCCAGATGATGTCCTCCAGTGCCTGACGGGGATTGCGCGTGCGGTCGAAGGCCCGATGGAAGGTTACGGACATCCCCTGCGAAGCCTCCATCAGACGTTGACACAAGGGGAAGTCGATGTCGCCGTCCCGGGTCAGGCAACCGAACACCACGCCGTCCACACCCAACTGCTGGCAAACGGCGATGTCGGCAAGCATGCGTTCACCCTCCAGTTCCGTGTAGACGAAGTCGCCGCCACGGGGGCGGATGATGACGTGCAACCGTGTATCGGTCAGCAACCTGCGGGCTTGCTGAATCTCACCATACGACGGCGTCGTGCCGCCCTCGGGAATGTCGGCGCACAACTCCACGCGGTGTGCTCCGCCCTGCTGTGCTGCCAGGCAACTTTCCACGCCATTGGCGCATATTTCGAAGCGAAAAGAACTTTCCATAGTACGATTAAAAGTCGAAAAAATGTCTCTCAGGTACAAAGTTAAGAAAAAGTATTGTGAAATCCGCTTTGCCTTTTCATTTTTTTTATCTAAATTTGCACCTGATTATGTGCTTATGAAACGATTATACATTCTCATATTGCTGACTGCAAGCCTGTTGATGCCCCATGTGGCATCGGCATACACCCTTGTAATCGATGCGGGGCACGGCGGCAAGGATGCCGGTGCCCTGGGCTACATCTCCAAGGAGAAGAGCATCAACCTGGCCGTCGCGCTGGCTTTTGGTAAACTGGTTGAACAGAACTGCCCCGACGTGAAGGTCGTGTACACGCGTAAGACTGATGTGTTCGTCGAACTGGACGAGCGGGCCAATATTGCCAACCGCAAGAAGGCCGACCTCTTCATCAGCATACACACCAACAGCACGGCTGCCGGAAAGACGGGAACGCAGGCACGAGGCACCGAAACGTACACCCTGGGTATGCACAACGCAGCCGCCAACCTGGCCGTGGCCATGCGTGAAAACTCCGTCATCACACTGGAAAACAACTACGAAGAGAGGTACGAGGGCTTCGACCCGAACTCGAGCGAGAGTTACATCATCTTCGAACTGATGCAGGACACCCACATGAAGCAGAGCATCGAACTGGCCGGACTGATACAGAACCAGTTTGCCACGTATGCCGGTCGTGTGAACCGCGGTGTCCACCAGGCCGGACTGCTGGTGCTGCGAAACACATCGATGCCCAGCGTGCTGGTGGAGTTGGGATACATCAATAACAAGAGCGAGGAGGTCTTCCTCAATTCGGCGGATGGCGTGGCCAAACTGAGCCGGGCCATCTTCAATGCCTTCAAGACATATTACAAAAAGAAATAAGGACAACGCATGAAACGTGAATTCAAAATAGGACTGATGGGCATCGTGGCCCTGATTATACTCTTCTTTGGCATGAAGTTCCTGAAGGGCGTGAAACTCTTCGACGGCAACGTCAGTTACTTCCTGTCGTTCAAGGATGCAAAGGGACTGTCCAGGAGCAGCACGGTGTATGCCGACGGCTTCGACATCGGTATCGTGAAGAATGTGGCGTACGACTACGACCATCCGGGCAACGTGGTGGTGGAAATCAGCGTCAACAAGAACGTGAAGATACCTCATGGCACCGTGGCCGTACTGGACGAGGCCATGCTGGGCGGTTGCACGCTGAACATGACGATGGGCCCCAATCCGGCCGACCGGTACATGCCCGGCGACACCATCGTGGGGCGCGCGGCCAACGGACTGATGGCTGCTGCTGCCGACGTGATGCCCAAGGTGGAGCAGGTGTTGGCGCACGTCGATTCGCTGATACAGACGCTGAACACGCTGGCCAACAATCCCAGCCTGAACCAGATCCTGGCCAATGCCGAGCAGGTGTCGGCCAACCTGAACGAAAGCAGCCAGCAACTGAACAAACTGCTTGAGAAGGACATCCCGCAGTTGGCAACGACCTTTAACCAGGCAGGCAAGAATGCCGTGACGCTGACCGACAACCTGGCGCAGATAGACCTGCAGCCCACGCTGAACCGCGTGAACCAGACCATCGACCAGGTGCAGCAGGCCACACTGAGGCTGAATGCCACCGACAACAGCCTGGGGCTGCTGCTCAACGACACCGCATTGTACGGCAACCTGAATACGACCGTGAACAGTGCCACCAACCTCTTGCAGGACCTGAAGGAGAACCCCCATCGATACGTACACTTCTCCCTCATCGGGAAGAAGGCAAAGTAAGGGAAACACAAAGCGTCCCTATAACCTAGAAACTGACAACCATTGGCTAAAGAAAATACACAGTGGCAGCGTTGCCTTGCCTTCTTCAAGGCTAACGTCAATGCGCAGGAATACCAAACGTGGTTCCTGCCCATCGAGTTCGTGTCCTACGATGCCGATACGAAGGAACTGCTGCTTGCTGTCCCCAGTAACTATTTCTTCGAAATGCTCGACGGCCAGTTCAAACGACTGGTCTACAATGTCGTATGGCGAAACTACGACAAGGAAACACGCATCCTGTATCGTATCCACACGGACAGTGCCAACGACATCTCGATGGACGTGGAAGGTTCGCCCACAGCCGCCAAACTGGTCAACTACAAGGACGATAAACTTCGCCCGATGCGCAAGTCGCCTGCCGAAGACCTCGACTCGCAGTTGAACACCGAATACCGCTTCGAGAACTTCATCGAGGGCGACAGCAACAAACTGCCGCGCTCCATCGGTCAAAGCATAGCCGAGAACCCCAAGCAGTCGACGTTCAACCCGCTCTTCATCTATGGCAGTTCGGGCGTGGGCAAGACGCACCTGCTGAATGCCATCGGTACGCGCATCAAGGAACTTTTCCCCAGTCGGCGCGTACTCTACGTCGGTGCACATCAGTTCACGTTCCAGTACACCCACGCTTCGGTCAACAACCGGCGTAACGAGTTTATTCAGTTCTACCAGACCATAGACGTGCTCATTATCGACGACATACAGGAACTGGCCGGGCAGGCTAAGACGCAGTTGGCCTTCTTCCACATCTTTAACCACCTGCGCCTGAACGGCAAACAAATCATCCTGGCCAGCGACCGTCCGCCTGCAGCCATGCAGGGTATGGAGGACCGCCTGCTGACACGATTCAAGTGGGGACTGATGGCCGAACTGGAGAAACCCAATCAGGAACTTTGTCGTAAGATTCTGTTGAGCAAGATGCGACGTGACGGACTGAACATTCCCGATGATGTGATTGACTACATCACGCAGAATGTCGACGGCAGCGTGCGCGACCTGGAGGGCATCGTCAATGCACTGATGGCCCATGCCGTTGTCTACAACACGGAAATCAACCTGGAGGTGGCTCAGCAGATAGTGCGCCGTACGGTCAAGCGTCAGCCGCGCACCGTCTCAATAGAGGACATCACGGATGTCTGTTGCCAGCAGTGGCAGGTGTCGCAGGACGATGTGTTCTCGCAGACTCGCAAGGCCAATGTCGTCCTGGTGCGTCAGACCATCATGTATCTGGCTCAGCGTCATACGAAACTCTCCACCAGCAGGATTGGTATGCTTGTGGGAGGCCGCAATCATGCCACAGTGCTTCATGCCATCACTCAGGTGAAGAGCCGTATGGCCACGACGCCCTCCTATGCCCAGCAGGTAGCGGAAATCGAGAAACAATTGCGTGGTCGTAAATAGCGACGCAACGTTACAACCTGAACGATGCGTCGTTGCGGCTTGAACGATGCGTCGTTGCGGTTTGAACGATGCGTCGTTGCGACTTGAACGATGCGTCGTATCAACAACGACTCCGGCCCTGTCAACATTGCGTTGGCAGGGCCGGAGTCCGTTTCTTACGATATGCTGTATTCGCTTACTTCTTGCCACCCCAGAAGTCCTCTTCGGCCTTCTGCTTGGCGATGTAAGCATCGTAGGCAGCCTTGGCGCGGGCGTTGGCAGCGGCGTTGGCCTGCACTTCCTTGATCTTCGTGGCCAGACGGTTGGCAGAACCGCTGACGGTGATGTCGGCCGTAGCAGCCTCGGCGCAGTAGGTGAGGGCCTGCGGGTACTGGCCCAGTGCCGTGTAGACGGCGGCCTTCTGCAGGTTGGCGCGTCCGGCCAGGTCGCTGTTGTAGGCGATGGCCTTGTCCAGGTAAACCAGTGCACCGGTGTACTGCTTGCTGTTGATCAGGCTACCGGCGATGACGAGGGAGATGCGTCCGCGTGTGGCATCGGTCTGACACAGTTCGATGGCCTTCTCGTAGTACTTCAGCATATCCTCCATCTTGCCCTGCTGCTTGCTCCAACTGGCCATACCGATGGCAGACTCGTAGGTGGGCTCAATCTGATAGGCATATTCGGCAGCCTTGTAGTAGACCTCGGTGTCGTCGCACTCGTTGGCAGCCAGCACCGTCATGGCCGAACGCAGGTAGTTCACGTTATCCTTGTTGGCTTCCACCTTCGGGGTGAACATGGCGATAAGTTGTTCGCGGTTGGCGGCACCCGACTGGGCGAATACCTGTTCGATGACAGCCAGCGGGCGGTCGTATTCTTCGACGATGCGCTGTGCCTTCTCGGGGTCGGGCTCTTCCTTGGCCAGTTGCAGCATCTTCTCGCACACTTCCTTCGACTCCAGATAGTCGTTCAGATACTGTTCACGGTAGTAGTCGTTAGAGGCCTTGTACAGTTCGTTGCTGACGGAGAAGAAGTACTGGATGTAGGCGCCCTTCACTTCGCGACCGCCCTCTTCGTTGATGGCCTTGATGCCCTTGGCATACATGTCGTAAATCTTGTTGTAGGTGTACTGGTCGCCGTCGACTCCGTAACCATAGATGTGGTAGTAGTTGGCCTTGGCAATCAGCACGTCACCCTCGGTGGCACGTCCGCGCTTGCCCTCGGGTACGGAGGCGTTCAGGTACTTCAGATACTTCAGTCGCGTGTCGAACGAGTTCATCAGTTCGTCCAGATACTGCTTCTTCTTGCCTGCGTCGCTCTCCGACTTGATGAGTTCGCCCAGCATGACGGCACCGCGTGCATAGATGCTGACGGTGGCGATGGGAGCGTTCTCGATGAGCCACTTCCAGTTCTCGTACATCTCCGCCCAGTTCTGGCTGGAGTAGTGCATCTGCATCATGGTCACGTATCCGCTGACGGCCTTTCCAGGGTTCTCCAGCGTTTCCTTGCCGATGTAGGCTATCTCCCAACGCTTCTCGTCGTTTGTGAAATCGGTGTTTCCTTCATACTTCTCATACTGTGCATAGGTGGGCAGCGCTGCGGCGGCCAGGCCTAATGCGAATGCAAACTTCTTAACTTTCATCTTTATTCTTGTTGTTTTTAGTTAGCGAATGTTATTTGATACTGCAAAATTATAAATATTCTTGCTATGTTGGGTAAATATTTTCGTTAAATAAGGTTATAAAGTTAAAATTAGTAGTGGTCGTAGTGCGTAATCTCCACTTTTGTGTTCGTCCGCTTTGTGTATTCGTCGCATAGTCGCTTTGCTTCAGCAACGAATTTCTCTCTATAGATGGAGCACTGACAAATGACAGGGTTTCGGAACCATTGCATGTATTTCCCGTTGCTGCATTCTATGCAACGCACCATACCTTTACTGCGTTCGGCCATGTTGTGATGTACTGGTGTTAATGTTCAATTACGGGTTTTTCTGAATTTGATGAGTTGGTTCAGGTGGTCGCGAATGATCAGCGAGTCGCGGTCCAGGGTGACGATGTCCATCGTGTCCGTCCGGCTCACGGTGCTGTACTCCGTCTGTTGCGTGCTGGTCAGCAGGATGTGCCCGTTCCAGAGTTGCCACGAGCGGTAGGGCAGGTCCTGACTTGTGACAGTGCCATCGTTCTCTATCGTCATCCGCCCCTTCTCCGTCTGCCACCGCTGCATCAGTTGGCTTACGTTGACGGCTGTCAGCAGGCTCTCGCCGTCGGCAGCCACCGTGATGGCAAAGCGGTCCTTCAGGTCGCGTATCTCACCCAGCAGCAGTCCGTCTTCACCCGTGTACTGGTTGGTACGATAGATGTCCATCGTATCGCCCCGGTTCGTGATAAACTGCAGCGTGCTCATTCCTGTGTCTTCGCCCAGTCGTCCCCATAGGGTGGAGTCGGGTACAATCGTCACAACCACCGTGTCCTCTTCCACCACATTTTGCGGCTGTTCCTTGGGTGTGGGCTTGCATCCGGCAAGGGCACACAGGGCAAGCAAGGCAATCAGATTGCGTGCTTTTTTCATCTTTCTTCGCATTTTCAAAGCAAAGTTACGAAGAAATGAGCGAAGTAGCAAATTTCATGCTCTTTTTTGTGCTGTGGGCAGGTCGAAATCAAGATTCGTCGGCGTGGGGCAGCATCCGTTGGAAGAGTGTGGCGGCCTGTCGGCCCTCAATCCAGCCTTGCAGCACACCGATGCGTTGATAGCCGAGGCTCTGGAACAGGGCTTGGGCGGGCAGGTTGGATGTGGCCACGTAGGCATGGAGGCTGCGGAGATGGAGGCGGCGGGTGGCGTAGTCGGCCAGTTGGCGAAGGGCCTCCGATGCGATGCCCCGACGGTGGAATTCGCTCAGCACCACGATGCCCACCTCGGCGCGCAGGTGATGGGGGCTGAAATCGGTGAGGTCGGCAAGTCCGACGGGTTGCCCATTGGCCTCCACGACGAGGCGCAGTTCACCGTCCTGGTAGATGTCTGCTTTCTGTTGTTCCAGGTATTGGCGCACCGTGTAGCGCGACAGGTGCTGGCCCTGGGCCGATGACGACCAAAACCGGGCATCATTCTCTATCCGATAGACCAGTTCGAGGTCTTCCGGCTCTAGCGCCCGTAGGGCAATATGACACTCTTCACTCTTCAATTTTCAATCTTCAATCTCCAATCTTCAATCTCCAATCTCCAATCTTCAATTTAACACATCCGAAGGCAGTATCATGATTCCCGTCGCGGGGTTGTAGGTGCCCAGGACGGTGGGGGCTTCGCCTGCGGCCTGGGCGATGAGGCGGTCGAGGATTTCGCCGTAGGTCAGTTGGCTGGTGTCGAACACGGTGTACTGGTGCGGGGCTTGCGGGTCGGTACTGAAGACGAAACCGTTGCGCTGACAGATGTCCTGCATCCGCCTGAGCGATTCGTCGCTGCCCAGGCACAGACACGTCTCGGGAACGGTCGGGCGCTGCGGGAACAAGTCCAGTCCCTTCTGCAGGGTGCGCTTCAGCATGTCGATGAAGGCCCGCATGTACACGGCCAACCGGATGAGTTCGGACACCAAGCGGTAGTGGCGACGGAAGTGCTTGTCGAAGAAGATGAGCATGGCCTCGTAGAAGACGTGTACGTAGCGGTACGACGACTTGTGTGTGCTCTCGCCCTTGTAGTGCAGGATGGGCGTGGGAACGTAGGCGTTGCGCCAGCCGCCCTGCAGCAGCCGGTAGGAGAGGTCGATGTCCTCGCCATACATGAAGAACGTCTCGTCGAGCAACCCGATCTGGTCGAGGGCTTCGCGGCGGACCATGAAGAAGGCCCCGCTGATGACCTCGATGTAGTTGGCCTCTTCGCGATTGAGGTAGCGCATGTAGTAGCGTCCGAAGCGGCGGCTGTGGGGAAAGAGCGAGGTCAGTCCCACCATTTTGCAAAAGGCCGTCCAGGGGGTGGGTACGCCGCGCCGCGACTCCCAGGCGAAGCGTCCGTTGTTGTTGTACATGGCCACGCCTGTGGCACCCACTTCGGGATGTTGGTCAAGGTAGCGGACGCAATCCGTAAGGCTGTGCTCCGTGACGATGGTGTCGGGGTTGAGCAGCAGCACATAGCGCCCTGTGGCCTGCCGGATGGCTTGGTTGTTGGCTCGCGAGAAGCCGCGATTGTCGGGGTTGGCCATGAAGCGCACCTCGGGGAAACGCGCCGAGAGATACGGGACGCTGTCGTCCGTCGAACAGTTGTCGACCACGAACACCTCCACCTGCAGTCCTTGCCGTGCGGCCAACACCGAGTGGAGGCACTGCTCGAGGTAGTACCTGACGTTATAACTGACTATGATTATGCTTACATCCAAAATTCCTAATCTCTAATCTCTA
>JAFSXQ010000033.1 GCA_017444005.1 Bacteroidaceae bacterium
CCGTCCGAGTCGGACATCGTCATCACCTTACCACCCAGTTGCAGCACCTTCTCGGCAGCATACTGGGCCACGTTGCCGGCACCCGAGATGAGCACCTTCTTGCCCTCTACACTGTCGCCCTTGGTCTTCAGCATGGCACGCAGGAAGTAAACCGTGCCGTAGCCCGTAGCCTCGGGACGGATCAGGCTGCCGCCGAACTCCAGACCCTTACCGGTCAGTACACCCGAGAAGTCGCGGGTCAACTTCTTGTACATGCCGAACATGTAGCCCACTTCGCGACCACCTACGCCGATGTCGCCGGCGGGTACGTCGATGTTGGGACCGATGTGGCGCGTCAACTCCAGCATGAAGGCCTGGCAGAAGCGCATAACCTCGGCATTCGACTTGCCGCGGGGGCTGAAGTCGCTGCCCCCCTTACCGCCGCCCATAGGCAGTGTGGTCAGACTGTTCTTGAACGTCTGCTCAAAGGCCAGGAACTTCAGGATGCCCAGGTTCACCGACGAGTGGAAACGGATACCACCCTTGTACGGGCCAATGGCGTTGTTATGCTGGATGCGATAGCCCATGTTGGTCTGAATCTGGCCCTTGTCGTCCATCCAGGTCACGCGGAACTGATAAACTCTGTCGGGAATACAGAGGCGCTCGATGAGGTTCACCTTGTCAAACTCGGGGTGTTTGTTGTACTCTTCTTCGATGGTGCCAAGCACCTCTTCTACGGCCTGATGATACTCAGGTTCGTTGGGAAAACGACGTTTCAGGTCTTCCAAAACTTTCTTTGCGTCCATAAAAAACTAAAGTTAAGTGTCAATCTTTTACCTTTTCGCCGACAAAGGTAACACTTTTTCACGAAACGGCAAAGAAATCTTACGAAAATATAGCATAAGTATGCAATATTCTCTGTTTCCCCTACCTTTTTATATACTATTGTGCACGCGAGTACACACCCACGCATGCGCGCACACGTCGCGCACATGTTGGCGGAAGATTACTAATCTTATGGCCGTAAGATTAGTAATCTTATCGGTGTAAGATTAGTAATCTTATCTGCGAAACATCGCTATGGCTATTCGGGCAGGCACACGATGCCCTCCTTCTTCATGCCGTCGACCTTGATGACGAGCGGCTGGGGGAAGCGCACGTGGCGAACGTAGTCGGTCTCGTGAATGGCGGGCTGGCAGTCGAGCACGTCCTGGCGGTAGATGCCGTCGTCGATGTAACTGTTCACCGTGAAGTAGGCCACGCCGAAGGAGGTCAGGTTCTGGAAGAAGTGGGTGCCCTGGCTGGGGTCGACACGATAGTTGTCCAGCCCGGCCTCCACGATGACCTTCGCCGCCGATATGGCTGGCCACTTGACGGGAACGCCCAGCCAAGGGTCGCTCGAGCCCCAGCGGCCCGGACCGACGAGCACGTAACTGCGGGCCGCGGCCGAGGCATCGCCGGCAGCCACCGCGCGGTCGCGTTCGTTCAGGAAATCGCGGTTGATGCGTTCTATCTCCTCGGCGATGACGGGATTCTTGGAGGCCGAATACTGGTCGGTCTTGACGTAGACCACGTCGCAGACATCGGTGACGATGCCGTGCCCGATGGCGTTGTGCGAGCGGATGAGGGCCTCGTCGTCGGGAATCTCGCGGATGTCCTCGTCGAGTTGCATTTTGTTGTCCACCATGGGGCGTATCTGCAAGAGGTAGAACTCGCCCGTGTGGTCGGGGTTCAGTTTCACGGCCAGTTCTATCTCCACGGCCCGGCGCATCTCCTGCTGGCCGTATTGCATCGACAGGCTGAGCAACTTGGGCAGCGGGAACACGCCCTGCTGCAGGACGCCGCACAGGGTGATGACCTTGCGCCCGCCCTCGTAGATACCGTCGCGGATGACCTGGTCGTAAGGGTCGTAGGTCGAAGCCAGTCCGGCCAGCGAACCGTCCTTGTCGGCCTCGCGGACAGGCAGTTTCAGCAGGTTGAAGCCATCGTCGACGGCGATTTCTGCCGACATGTTCTTCAGGTCGAGGGCGTAGAAGCGGGTCTGCGTCTCACGCAGGGCCATCTCCATCTCGCTCGTCTGCAGCACCTTGTCGGGATGGGCCGGACAGACGCGCAGGTTCAGTCCGCCGTCGACGATGTACTTGCCCAGACCCAGCGCCAGGTTCACCACGCCCTCCTCGGCCTGTTCGTCGCCGATGGGGTAGTAGTTGACCGAACGGGCCACGCCGGAGATGTGCGGATAGAAGCGGTCGCCGTACTGCGTGCCCACCACCTCCTGCAGGATGACGGCCATCTTCTCCTGGTCGATGACGTTGGAGGTGGCGGTCATGTAGTCCTTCGAGGCCTGATAGAAGACGGAGGCATAGACGCCCTTGATGGCCGAAACCAGCATGGAGAGACGGGTCTGGCGGTCGTCGCTGTAGGGAATCATGTAGGTCGAGTAGATGCCGGCGAAGGGCTGATAGTGGCTGTCCTCGAGCAGCGACGACGAACGTATGGCTATGGGCTCGCGCACGACGTCGAGGAAGGCCATGAGGTCCTCCTTCAGCGAATCGGGCAACTTGGCCGCCACGAAGCGGCGCAGCACCTCCTCGTCGCTGGCGTTGCTCAGGGCGATGGGGTAGAGTTCGTTGGCCTCCATGAACTGGTCGAAAATGTCGGTACAGAGGACCACCGTCTTCGGTATCATCGTGTGTGCACCAGGCTGTTGGTTCAGGTCGGGATGGCGCTTGATGATGTGGTCGATGAAGGCTATGCCGCGGCCCTTGCCGCCGAGCGAGCCCTCGCCGATGCGGGCAAAGTTGGAGTAGCGGTCGAAGCGGTCGCGATGGAACACGGCCACTACGCCCTGGTTCTTCATCTTGCGGTAGCGGACGATGGCATCGAAGATGATCTGGCGGTGCAGGTCGAGGTCGGGCGTCGAGTCCCACTTGATGTTCTTCAGGAACTCGGCGATGGGGAACAGGGCACGGCTGCCGAGCCAGCGCGACACGTTGTTGTGCGAGACGTGGTACAGGAGCGACTCGGCCGGCACGGTGAAGATGTTGTCCTGTAGGTCCTTCAGGTTGCGTATGCGCACCACCTCCTGCATGGTCTTCGGGTCGCGGAAGATGAAGTCGCCGAAGCCGAAGTAGTGGTAGACGAGGTGTTGCAGGTCGACGGCCAGTTTCTTGGAGTTCTTGTCGAGGAACGACGCGCCGTAGTTGCGGGCCTCCTTGGCCATCTCGGGTTCGCTGGACTCCATGATGAGGGGCAGGAAATCGTCCTCCTGGCGAATGGCCGCCAGCAGGTCCAGTCCGGCCCGCGGGTCCTTCACGCCCCGGCGCGGGAAGCGGCAGTCGCTGATGACACCCAGGGCGTTGTTCTTGTGCTCGCTGTACAGTTTCCAGGCCTCTTCGTAGGTGCGGGCCAGCACAATCTTTGGCCGACCGCGCATGCGCAGGGTCTCCAGTTGCGAGTTCAGGGCCTCGGTGGCAAACGACAGGCTCTGCTGCAAGACGAACTTGTAGAGGTTGGGCAGGATGGAGGAATAGAATCGGATGTTGTCCTCCACCAGCATTATCATCTGCACGCCGGCCTCCGTGTCGTGACTCAGGTTCATCTTGTCCTCCATCAGTTTGATGATGGACAGCAGCAGGTCGGTGTTGCCCAGCCAGCAGAAGACGTACTCGAAGATGCTGAGGTCCTCGTGCTCCATGCGCTTCGTGATGCCGTGCGAGAAGGGTGTCAGCACCACGATGGGCACCTTGGGGTTCTTCTCCTTGATGTCGCGGGCAATGTCGAAGACGTCGTTGTTGTCCGTACCAGGCATACAGATGACCAGTTCGAAACTGGTACGCTTCAACTCGCGCTGCGCCTCCTCCTGCGACGCCACCTGCACGAAACGCGGCGGGTAGCGCAGGCCCAGTTTGGCATACTCATCAAAAATCTTCTCGTCGACACGCCCGTCGTCCTCCAGCATGAAGGCATCGTAGGGGTTGGCAATGAGCAGCACGTTGAAGATGCGTCGGCGCATCAGGTTAATGAACTGCGTGTCATGCAGTTCCAACGGCTGTTCCTCAACATTGTTCTTCGTTTCTTCCATTGTTTTGTAAAATGCGAACGGGCGTGCCCTCGTTTCCTGTGGCCACGCCCGTTCGTCCGGTATATGATTATCTGACTATCTTCTTTCCGTTGCGTACGTATACGCCCTTGTTCATCTTCTCCACACGGCGGCCACTGAGGTCATAGACAGCCTTGTCTGCCAGCAGACCGGTGACGATCTCGGGTGTCTCGATGCGGGTCGGCACCTTGCGGCTCTCGTAGTAGAGCGTGAAGTTGTCGATCTTGAACCATCCGTAGCCGTTGCCGGGCTCGTCGATGGTGTTGAGTTTCACTTCGCCTGTGTTTCCGTTCAGGTTGTCGGTGCGGAAACCGATGGTTGCCGTTCCGCTCTCATCCACACCGAAGTGCAGGGTGAGGGTGCGCAGGGTCTCGTGGCCCTCGTCTTCGGCATCGTAGTCGCCATAGTTGAAGAAACTGTAGCCTTCGTCATCGTCCAGGAACAGACCTCCGTTTTCCGTCAGGTTCCAGGCACGATAGACATCGTCGGACGTCGTTCCCTGCAGCGTCTCGGGGTTGTAGTCCCAATCGGAGCCGTACATGCAGATGACGTTCTGGGCGAAGATGCGCTGTGTGGTCATGTTGTTGCCGGCCCAACTGCTTCCGTCGACCATGACGTCGGCTGTCAGTTGATAGGTGCCGGGCTTCAGGCCTGTCAGGGTCTGTGAGAGTTCAACGGCGGGCACCGAACCGGTCCAGATACCCCACAGGTGAGTGCCGTCGGTGGGCTGGTTCTTGCCGCCGTCGCCGCTGTTGATGGCGCACCATCCGGCAACGCCATTGGCCTGGATGTCGGCAGCCGTCTCGCAGACGACGCCGTTCAGGCGCAGTGTCCAGCCTGCGGGAGGCGCCTGTGTACCGTCGCTGTTGGCACCGCCCTGGGCACTGAGGTCCTCGAACGAGCGGTTGATAATCAGGTCGCTCACATCGGCTCCCTCGTCGACGCCGCTGCGCAGGCATTCCTGATAGGCCTCTTCCAAAAGGGCTACGGCAGCAGCAACCTCGTCGGCCTTGAAAGCGCCATCCTGGTACTTGTCGTTTGTCTCACCAATGATGTCTGCAAACGTGTCGGTGCCTACGTAGCCGGCCTCCTCACAAGTCACCAGACGCGCCCATGCCTGTTCCAGGGCCTCGGTCAGCGGCTGGTAGGCCTCGGCCTGTTGCTTGGCTTCGTCGATAAGGGCGGCGAATGCGGCAATGCCCTCGTCGATGTCGTCGTAGTCGGCGTTCAGCTTCTCCTTGAACTCAGCATCCATAGGCAGGTTGGCCATTTCCGATATCTGGTCGCTCAGGTAGTTGTACAGGTCGCGGGCATCCTGCTCGAAGTAGCCGTCCTTGGTGATGGTGAAGTTGTCGACCTTGAACCATCCGTCGCCCTGTTCGCCGTTCTCGCGCAGGGCAGCAGCGATGTCGCCATTGGTGCGGACACCGAAGGTCAGCGTGCCGTCGTACACGTAGGCCCGGACGCTGATTTCCTGCATCGTGCGGTCGTCGTTGACCACCGACAGGTCGGCGTAGGTCTTGTATTCTGCGGGCAGGATGTTCTCGGCGTACTCGAACTCCGAAGCAAAGAGCGTGCTGTTGTGGTTACCGAACAGGCGCTGGGTGGTGCGGCGGCGGTCCACCATGAGGCCGGCCGTGATGGTGTACGTACCCTTGTCCAGGCCGGTGATGGTCTGGCTGATTTCGTATTCCGGAATGGTGGGCATCCACAAGCCGAAACCGTAGTTGCCGTCCTTGTAGCCGGTGCAGTCGTCGTTGATGCCGTGCCAGTTGCTCAGGCCTGCCGTGCTGCCCTCGTCCAGTTTGTTACCGTTGACATAGACGTTCCAGCCCGTAGGTGCGGGGCCTGTGCCCGATGTCTGCTGGCCGTTCTGGCTGGAAAGGTCCTCGAAACTCATGTTGTGGCCCATCGACGTGATGTCGCCCAGGCCCAGGCTGTAGTCGTTCATGGCCTTGCTCAGTGCTTCCAGTGTCGTCGTCACGTCCTCGGTGGCGGTCTGCGTCCGGAAGGCTTCCTTGGCGGCCTCGATGGCACGGGCCAGTGCTATGGCATCCAGGTCCTCGGCCTTCAGAATCTGGTTGTAGAGGTCAACCTTGGCCTGCACCTGAGCCTTCAGTGCGGCATAGGTGTCTTCGGTGAAGTCGTCGCTGCGGTACAGGGGCAGCACGGCATCCAGCGTGGCCTTGAAGCCTTCGGCATACTCCTCGTCGGAACAGTAGTTCTTCTCGTAGTTGTTCAGCAGGGTGTAGGCATTGCCCAGGAGCACGAACTTGGGGACATCCTCGACGAGGACGAAGGCCCAGTTCATGCTGGTGGAGTCGGCCATCACATTCAGGTACAGGTCGTTCTCTTCATCATAGACCTCAATCGGGGTGATGCCGTCCTCTTCGTACTTTACGCCTCCGTAGAAGTCGGGGTACCACGTTTGCGAAGGTTCGCTGATGACGAAGTACTGGCCGCCGGCATTCAGGTGGAGCAACTGCCCCTCACACAGGGGATTGTTGCCCTCCCGGGCCTTGATGTAGTAGAAACCTTCCTGCGTGCCGGGTAGCAACTCGAAACTGGTAGGTTCGAGAATGTCGTTTTTACCACCCCGCAGATTGTCCGTACCCTCGGGAATTCCCATGAAGGTTAGAAGCATAAAACTTTCACCACCATCATCGGGGTAGACCTCTTCTTCAGATGTAACAAAGGACCAGCGTCCGCCTTCCTCCTTATAGGTAGTGAAAGCCCAGTTGGCGTAATGCGAGTCGTCCTTACCCAGGAAATAGTAGGCTCCATCCCACGAAGTGGTGGACATGTAGCCCGTGGGTACGGCCAGGTTGCACAGGATGTACTGGCCACCCTCTGCGGGTGTCTGCGTGGGATACTTGGGGTATTCGATGGCATTGGCCACGGATGCACCCATCACGAGTAATGCTGCGAAGAGCATTCGAAAGTAGTTTTGTTTCATTTTGGTTAGCATAGTTAATTAATTGGAGTTCTTCGCGCTACAAAGTTACAAATTATCACCCAAAGGGGCAAATCTTTGACAATCTTATTTCAAATCGCGCCGAATAAGAGCAGAAACAAAGAAGGTAATCAGCGTGCAAAGGCATACGAAAACGAAGAAACGGACGAAGCCCAACGTGTCGGCCAGCCATCCGGCCATCATGCCGGGCAACATCATGCCCAGGGCCTGGAAGGCGGTGCAGAGGGCAAAGACCGATGTGGACCGCTCGCCCCGCGAGAAGTAGACGAGGAAGAGCATGTAGGCCGTGAAGCCGAAGCCGTAGCCCAACTGTTCGATGAAGACGCAGGCGTTGATTATCCACAGGCTATCGGGCTGAACGTAGGCCAGATAGACGTACACCAGGTCGGGCAACGAAATGGCCGCCACCATCGGCCATAGCCAACGCCGCAAGCCGTGCTTCGAAACCAGCCATCCGCCCACGATGCCTCCGGCCAACAGGCCGATGACGCCCAACGTGCCATAGGCAAAACCCACCGTGGCCGTTCCCAATTCCAGTCCGCCCTCCGTCGTTGCCCGGAGCATGAAGGGCTGCGCCATCTTGGCCAACTGTGCCTCGGGCAGGCGGAACAGCAACATGAAGAGCAGGGCCGCCCAGACGTGCGGTTTCTGAAAGAAAGCGCGAAGCGTGGAGATGAAGGGATTATCCGATTCTTCATTCTTCACCCTTCGTTCTTCACCGTGAGGCAACGCCACGGCGTGCCACCCGGCCAGACCCACCATCAGTGCCGCCATCAGCAGCATTGTGATGCTCCAGGCCACAGACACCGAGTAACGGCTCTCCAGCCAGCCGGCCACCATGACCAGAATGCCCTGGCAGAAGATGCTGCCGATGCGGTAGAACGTACTGCGGATGCCCACGTACAGGGCCTGGTCCTCCTGCGAAAGGCTGATGATGTAGAACCCGTCGGCGGCGATGTCGTGGGTCGCACTGCTGAAAGCCATCAACCAGAAGAAGGCCAGCGATGCCCGCAACCACAGGGCCATCGGCAACGACAGGGCCACACCGGCCAGGGCCGCTCCCACCAGCACCTCCATCGTAAGTATCCACCAGCGCTTCGTGCGCAGTTGGTCCACAATGGGGCTCCACAGGGGCTTGATGACCCAGGGCAGATAGAGCCAACTGGTGTAAAGGGCCAGTTCGGTATTCGTCAGGCCCAGGTTGGTGTACATAATCACGCTGAGCGTCATCACGGCCATGTAGGGCAGCGCCTCAGCAAAGTATAGGGTCGGTATCCAAGCGTACGGTTTCATTCCCATTCTTAATACTTAATTCTTAATTCTTCACTCTTATTATATATAAGTAGGCCCACGCCACGGGAGCCGTGAGCACATCGACAAGGAAAAACAGGCGGAAGCCCAGCCACGTCACCAGCCAACCCGAGGCTGCTATGGCGGGCAGCATGACGGTGGCCACGAGGGGGATGTAGAGGTGGTTGATGGTGTTGCGGTAACGTTCGCCGCTGATGTAACGGACAAAATACATGACCCCGTTGAGCCCGAAGCCGAAGAAGAACTGGGCCTGGAACGTGGCAACGGAAAGCGTCATCAGCGACGCGGGGGCCTCGAAGGTCATCAGCAGGTAAATGACGGGGGACAGCCCCACCGGGATGGCATACCACCAGAGGAGACGGTGCACGTCGGTCCAGCGCATCAACTGGCGCCCCAGCAACATGCCGATGCTGAAAGCGATGACGCCCACGGTACCCTGCGCGAAGCCTATCTCCTGTATGGTGCACCCCAGTCCGCCGTCGGTCTTCGGCAGGTAGAGGAAGAGCACGCGGCTGTAGAACATAAGGCTCTGGGGTAGCAGCAGGAGGGTCAGGCCCACGATGTAGCGCAGCCAGTGAGGCTTCTGGCGGATGCGCTCGATGACCTGCATCTCGTCGCGGACGGCCGCGATGGCACTGCCGCGAAGGCGAGGGTCGGCAACATGAGGGCGGCGCAGGGCAAACAGGTGATAGAGGGCAAAGAGCAGCAGGATGCCGGCCATCAGGTAGCACCCCTCGTTCCACGACCGCGGTATGCGCCGGTAGAAGACTTGCAGCGCCCCGACGAACATGATGAGCAGTCCATAGGTGAGCACCACCGCCGACTGCGAGGCGACAATCTTGAGGGTGTTGTAGAAACGCTGTTCGCGCGGACGAAGCATGCGCTCGTAGTACATGCGTGCCGCCAGTTCGTGCCAGGCCGTCAGGAACGACAGGGCGAACAAACCGGCGAAGAGGAAGAGGCTGCGGTGGGTGTAGCGCAGGAAGGTGAAGGCAACCGCCATGAGGACAGCCACGAAGGCCAGTTCGAGCCACTGCACCTGACGGCGGAAAACGCCCATCCGGCGAACGTAGGAGCGCAGGAACGACTTTAGCACCCAAGGCAAAAAAAGAAGCCCGCAATAGCACGTCGCTATTACGGGCGTAGTATCGGTCTGCAGGAACATGAGTATAGCCACATAGGTGACAATGCTGGCAGGAATCTCCTCCATAGCAAACAATGTGGCAATCCACGACCTACCGACTATCTTTCTGTCCATTAAGTTGGCGCAATGTTTCTATATTCCGCTACGAAGATAACGAAAATATGTCGTTAGGACAAGCATACGAGTGTTAATATACGTTAACACGTCGGGAATGCTGCCTCTACGGGCCTTATTCTGTCCGTTCCAGAGGCTTATTCGGTCCGTTCCAGGGCCTCAAACAGTCGGTCGAGGGCCAGGTCGGCATTGCCTCCGGCCTCATCGAGCAGGGTGACGAACTTCGAGCCGATGATGGCTCCGGCGGCATTGTCCTGCGCCGCCTGGAGGGTCTGGCGGTTGCTGATGCCGAAACCAATCATGCGCGGATTACGCAGTTGCATCTGGTCGATGCGACGGAAATAGGCCTGCTTGGCGTCATCGAACGACTTCTGGGCACCGGTGATGGCCGCTGAAGAGACCATGTAGATGAAGCCGTCGGTGTGCTCGTCGATGAAGCGGATGCGCTCTTCCGAAGTCTCGGGCGTGATGAGCATGATGACGCGCAGGTCGTAGCGGTCGGCCACGGGCTTCACCTGCTCCAGATAGTCCTTGAAGGGCAGGTCGGGGATAATCATGCCCGAGACGCCGCTCTCCACACACGACAGGCAGAAGCGCTCGATGCCATAGTGCAGGATGGGGTTCAGGTAGCCCATGAGGATGAGGGGAATGGTGACCTGCTGCTTTATGCTCCGCAACTGGTCGAAGAGCAACTGCACGTTCATGCCGTTGCGAAGTGCCTTGGTGGCTGCAGTCTGTATGACAGGACCGTCGGCCAACGGGTCGCTGAAGGGAATGCCGACTTCCAGGAAGTCGATGCCGCGGCGCTGTAGGGTGAGGATGACGTCGGCCGTGCCTTCAAGTGTGGGAGCCCCGGCGCAGAAGTAAAGGCTGAGGAACTTCTTGTCAGCCGACCGCTCGACAAATAGTTTATTAATCTTGTTCATATAGGAATCGTTTAAGTTTTTCAATATCTTTGAGGCCTGGAGAGAGTTCGAAGCGGGAATTGAGGTCGATGCCGACGCACCGGGGATGGCGGAACTGGCGGACGCGCGCTGCATCGTCGGGGCCTATGCCGCCGCTGAGCAGGAAAGGTGTGGGGCCATTGTAAGCGGAGAGCACCGTCCAGTCGAACTTCTCGCCATTTCCGCCCACCGACCGGCCTTTCGTGTCGAAGAGGAAGTAATCGACCAGGCCTTCGTACGCCGCGACCTGCGCGAGGTCGTCCGTCGAGGCTATATTGAAAGCCTTGATGATGCCATAAGGGCGCAACTGACGAACGTACTCGGCCGACTCGTGGCCATGCAGTTGAATGAAGTCGAGCGCATATTCCTCTGCCCTTTGCAGGACATCGGCCAGCGGTGCATCGACAAAGACACCGACGCGCCGACACCGGATGGGCAGATAGGCAGGGCGCCGAGCCACATACCGACTGCTACCGGGCCAGAAGATGAAGCCCATCCAGTCGATGCCCAACTGCTCCACGGCGCGGATGTTGTCGGGCTCGCGCATACCGCAGACCTTAACTATCATGGTGGGCACTATTTACTAGATTAACTAGATTGTCTAGGAAAAGCTTCAGCGCAGCGCCCGGGTCGGGTTCGCGCATGAAGCACTCACCGATGAGGAAACCGCGGAAACCGACCTGACGCAACTGCGCGACGATCTGCGGATTGCTGATGCCGCTCTCGCTTACCTTCACGGCTTCGCGCGGCAGAAGTTCGGCCAGCCGGAACGAAGTCTCCACATCGGTGTGGAACGAACCCAGGTGACGGTTGTTGATGCCGCACAGGTCGGGGCCGAGGTCGGCATATTCCAGTTCGCGCTCGTCGTGC
>JAFSXQ010000034.1 GCA_017444005.1 Bacteroidaceae bacterium
AGTAAATATGCCTTACTGGCACATGATACATCCTATTATTTTAATTCCCAGTGGACAAAACTTGGTTTGCATTATCATGTAAAAGACTATAAATGTGTCGCAAATGAATGTTGGAAACTGCTGAAAGAAAGTACGGAACTTAATCGTTACAATGAGGCAGCGGCAATGCTTATACCTAGTGTTTTGGCAAATGTTAGGATTGGACAGGTTGACGATGCACAACGATTGCTGAGAATTTATGAAAAATATAGTGGTGATGTCGACCTAAGTACGTACAAGAGTTCCTTTCCTGTGTATTATTATGCGAAAGGCTGTCTGTTCTTGCTTCATGGGGAATTAGACTCTGCTACAATGTTTTTTAACAAGGAATTAGCTTTCCAGGACTGGAATAATAGACAAATGGCATATCGCGGCTTGCACGAAGTATATAAACGGAAAGCGGACTGGCCGATGGCCTACAAATATGCGCGACTGCAGTGCGAAGCAGTTGACAGCGACTATCAGACTATGGTGACTGCCAATATTCAAAACCTGCGTGAACTTTACGATTATAGCCGTGCAGAGAAGGAAAATCATCAGAAGTCGATGCAATTGGAGCAGGAACACCAGAGGATGGTGCGTATACGATGGACATTGGTCTTTGTATTGTTAGTGGCATTGTTCGTGTTCTATTACTTGCATGCGCGTTACGAAAAGAGGATAGCACGGGCAGAACTGGAACTGGAAAAGGCCGCAAACGAGCATGAGGAGGCAGAATATCGGCTGTTGGAACTGCAGAAAAAGTTGGGACTCGCAAATAGCGATGAGGAAAGGGCTGAATTGGAAAAGGAGATGCAACAGGCTGAGGAGGAAAGTGCCTTGCAGCGGAAACGAGTCTTAGACAGGCAAGAATATCTGGATGAACTTCGTCGTAGGGTAAGACTGACGAAGAAGAATCTGCGCCAACGCCAGTTTGACGAGCCCCTTTTCCGAACGTTGCTCCGAAAGTCGAAGGAGGGGCAAAATGCTACGGAGCAAGACTATGCAGATATGGTGACCTTCTTGCAAAAGAAGGATGTCGGATTGGTGGACCGCTTCTATGCAGCTGCCCCTATGGCCACGGATATGGAGTTCAAAGTCTTCCTGCTCATGCGTATGGGAATGACAAAAGCAGAGATTGCCACCTTGACGTCGCACGAATCAAACTCCATATCCATGGTGATGAATAGGTTCTTCAAAAAGGTAAACAAAAGGAACCCAGAGAGCAGTGCCGAGGCCGACCGCTGGCTGCTGGACTTGTGACTCCCCAGAGTTTTTGCCTCTTATCTCCCCCTCGCTCGGCGAAAAAAGGGAGTGAGAAAGTTGTAAAGTTCTGCGATTTTCCGTATTTTTGCGGTCTGAAAGGAGAAATGAGTATGGGACTTACAGTGCTGAAGGTGGGCGGAGCCGTGGTGGAAAACGCCGAATCGCTTGCCAGACTGATTGCTGACTTTGCTGCCATGGAGGGCCCCAAGGTGCTTGTGCATGGTGGCGGGCGTTCGGCAACGGCTATGGCCACGCGGCTGGGCATAGAGACCCACATGGTGGACGGCCGCCGCATTACCGACGACGACATGCTCCGAGTGGTGACAATGGTCTACGGCGGACTGGTGAACAAACGCATCGTGGCCCTACTGCAGGCGGCCGGGGTGAATGGCCTGGGCCTGACGGGGGCGGATATGGACATCATACGCAGCCATAGGCGGCCGCCCAAGGGGGGCATCGACTACGGATGGGTGGGCGACGTGGACCGTGCCGACGGACAGCGCCTGGCCAGTCTCATCCGTGAGGGCGTCGTCCCCGTCATAGCACCGCTGACCCACGACGGCCAGGGCCATCTGCTGAACACCAACGCCGACACGATGGCACAGACCGTGGCCTGTGCGCTGGCTCCCTACTACAGGGTCAGCCTGCGCTATGCCTTCGAGAAGCGAGGCGTGATGCGCGACCCCGACGACCCTTCGACACTCATCCCCCACATCACCGAGGCCGACTTCGAAAGACTGAAGGCCGACGGCATCGTTTCGGGCGGTATGGTACCCAAGGTGGAGAACGCCTTGCAGGCCATCCGCCAGGGTGTCGGCGAAGTGCTGATCGGAGAGACCCGAATTTCCTAGGCCATCCTAGGTCTTCCTAGGCCATCCTTGTTGATCCTAGCAAATCCTATGCAAGATGATAGACTTCCACAACGACATACTGCCACTGCGCGACCGCGTGTTCCGTCTGGCCCTGCGCATCACGCTCGACCACGACGAGGCAGAGGACATTGCGCAGGAGACGTTTGTCCGGGTGTGGGAGCGGCGCAGCCAGTGGGCTGAAATCGAGAACGTCCAGGCCTATTGCTTGTCGGTGTGCCACAGCCTGGCTGTCGACCACGTGCGGCAGCGCCAGTTGCATGCCCAGAAGGAACAGGAAATTGCAGAACATCAGCGGGCTACGCTCGTCACGGAAGAGCCCGACGAACGCATCCTGCTCCTTCGCCGGCTCATCGATCAACTGCCCGAGGTGCAGCGCACCATCATGCAACTACGCGACATCGAGGGACTGCGCTACGACGAGATTGCCCGCGTGACCGGACTGACCGAGACGCAGGTGAAGGTCTATCTGCATCGTGCCCGCACCCGCGTCAAGGAAGCCATCCGGCCCTTATCCCAGTAGTTCCGGCGGCAGCGTGGGCATGGCACCGTTCTGGGTGCAGACGTAGGCGCTGACGCGGACGGCCGTGCGGTGTGCCTCGGCCACCGACTTCCCGTTGAGGATGGAACCTACAAAGGAACCGGTGAACGAGTCGCCTGCTCCTACGGTATCGGCCACCTTCACCTTCGGCGTTTCCTGGAACGACATCTGGCCCGGCGTGAAGACGTAGGAGCCGTTGGTGCCGCAGGTCAGGACGAGCATGTCCAGGTTGTACTTGCCCAGGATGAGCCAGCACTTGTTCTCGATGTCGAGGCCGGGATAGCCGAACATGCGGCCTATCAAGACCAGTTCCTCGTCGTTAATCTTCAGAATGTTGCAACGCTGCAGCGACTCCTTGAGCACCTCCTTCGTGTAGAACTGCTGGCGCAGGTTGATGTCGAAGATTTTCAGGCAGTCGGCCGGTGTGGCGTCGAGGAAGCGGTGGATGGTCTCGCGGCTGACCACGTTGCGCTGAGCCAGCGAACCGAAGCAGACGGCGCGGCACGAGCGGGCAATCTGGCGGATGTCCTCGTCGAAGGGAATGTTGTCCCAGGCCACGTTTTCCTTGATGTCGTACGTGGGGATGCCCTGTTCGTCCAGTTGCACCTGCACGGTGCCGGTGGGGTAGGGCACACGGGGCAGCAGGTCGTTCAGGCCGTGCTCCTTCAGGGCATTGATGGTCTCGTCGGCCAGACGGTCCTCGCCTAGGGCGCTGACGGCGATGGTGTTGTCCATGCCCAGGAACTGTCCGGCATGATAAGCAAAATTGGCAGGGGCGCCCCCCAGTTTCTTACCTTCGGGGAGCACATCCCACAGGACTTCGCCGAGTCCTACTACGTAACGTTTTGTTTCCATGATTGTTGTTGTTTCGATATTTCGGGATTTCGATATTTCGATATTCGGGGATTCCGATATTCGGGGATTTTGTTATTTCGCAGTTCCCAATTGCCTGATGTAGGTGAACAAATACAGCACGCCTACAGCCATCACCAGCACGGCACCGGCCTGGCCCATAGCATCGCTCGCGAAGCCCATCAAGAGCGGGAAGACGGTGCCGCCAAAGAGGCCCATAATCATCAGGCCGCTCACCTCGTTCTGCTTCTCGGGCATCGACTCCAGGGCCGTGGCGAAGCACATCGAGAATACGTTGGAGTTGCCGTAGCCCACGAGGGCAATGGCCGTGTAGAGCATCCAGCGTTCGGTGCCGAAGAACAGGCCGCACATCGACAGGGCCATCATCAGGACGGAGATAATGAAGAACGTGCGCATCCGCAATACGCGCAGGAAGAACGAACCCGTCAGGCAGCCGATGGTGCGGAAGATGAAGTACAGGCTCGTGGCAAAGGCGGCCTCGTTGAGCGTCATGCCCAGGCGCTCCATCAGTATCTTGGGGGCCGTGGTGTTCGTGCCCACGTCGATGCCCACATGGCACATGATGCCCAGGAACGACAGCAGCACGATGGGCGTGCCCAGCAGTTTGAAACAGTTGATAAAGGATTGAAGGATTGAAGGATTGAAGGATTGAAGTTTTTTGCCGTCGGTTGACTTCAATTCTTCAACTCTTTCATTCTTCAATTCTTCCTTGATGGGGGTACTCCACAGCCACAATGTAGAGAGCACACCCACGATGAGGAAGATGGCGAAGAGCACACGCCAACTGAGGCCGAACTCGGGGATGTACTGTGTGGCGCCCCACATGGCCAGAGAGGGGGCCGAGAACGAGGCGATGGCCTTCACGAACTGACCGAACGTCAGCGTCGAGGCCAGGTTGCCGCCGCCCATGACGGTGGCAACCAGCGGGTTCAGCGACGTCTGCATCAGGGCATTGCCGATGCCCAGCAGCGAGAAGGCGATGAGCATCACGCCGAACGTCTCGCCAAACAGCGGCAGCAGCAGGGAGACGACGGTCACAATCAGCGAGAGCACGACGGTCTTCTTACGACCAATCTTGTTCATCAGTATACCCGTGGGCACGCTGAAGATGAGGAACCAGAAGAACACCAGCGAGGGGAACACGTTGGCCACGCTGTCCGACAGGGCAAGGTCTTCTTTCACATAGTTGGAGGCGATGCCCACCAGGTCCACGAAGCCCATGCAGAAGAAGCAGAGCATCAAGGGGACGATAGCAAATTTACTTGTTTTGTTGTTCATCGTTTTTCGATATTTCGATATTTCGGGATTTCGAGGTTTCGAGGGCGTTATTTCGATATTACGGGATTTCGAGGGCGATATTTCGGGATTTCGAGGGCGAGGCTGTTATTTCGCGATTTCATAAATGGTTGCCTTTCCGCCCTTCACCTTAATCGTATTGTACGGTTCGGAGGGGAACACCAGATTGGTCATGGCCATCTTGCCCTCGCTGTCGAAGGCCTCGACGGAGCAGCGGTCCACGAAGATGCGCAGTTGGCGGACGACGCCATAGGTCGGGGCAGTGGTTTCGCAGGGGAAGGCCTCGCTGAAGCCTACGTCGCCGCTCCGGGTCCGGTCCATCTGGAACGTCTGCTGCTGGGCATCGTAGTGCATCACCACCTGCTCGCCCCGTGTGTTCGACAGCGTGATGTCGGCCGAGCCCTTCACGTCGACCACAATCTCGCAGGCCTCCGTCGGCTGTTTCACTTTCTGTCCGCGCAACGCCAGCATCTCCTTCGAGGGCGTCACGCTCACGTAGGTTTCCTCGCCATGCGTAAACAGGCCGAGGTCGCGCGGTATGGAGTTGGCCGAGCGGAACTGCTTGGTAGGCACCTGGTTGGCATACTGCCAGTTCGACATCCACGCCAGCACCACCCGGCGCTCCTCCGGGGCGTTGTAGAACGACACCGTAGCGTAGTGGTCCTTGCCGTAGTCCATCCACTTCGTCACCTTCGGCATCGATTCACACGTGAACCGGTGTCCGTCGAAGTCGCCCACGAAATACTGCGTGGCCGAGCCTCCGAACGGCCCGCCCGGATTGATGTTGCAGACGAGTACCCACTTCTTATTCTTCAATTTTGAATCTTCCAGTTTGAACAGATCCGGGCACTCCCACACACCATCGTGGTTGCCATATCCCAGGCCGAAACGGCTTTCCTCCTTCCACTCCTTCAGGTCCTTCGACGAGTAGATGCGCATTTCCTGCCCCACGGCCAGAATCATGTTCCAGGCCTTGATGTCCTCGTTCCAGAACGGGTTCGGGTCGCGAAAGTCGGGCACGTCGCTGGTCAGTATGGGATTGCCGCTATACTTCTCGAACGTCTGTCCGCCGTCCTTGGACACAGCCATCGACTGCGTCTGATGGTGTCCGGCGGAGGTGTAGATGGCCACCACCTCGTCGCCCCGGGTAACACACGACCCGCTGAAGATGGCCCCCAGCCAGTCCGGCTCGATGGCCAGCGGCTGGGCCTCCCAGTGGATGAGGTCGCGACTGGTGCTGTGTCCCCACGTCATGTTTTCCCACTGCGAGCCGTAGGGGTTGTACTGATAATACAGATGCCATGTGCCATCGGCAGAACCTGCCTGACCGTCATTGCCTGACGGCGACGACGGCATATAAAACATACCATTCGGGTCGTTCATCCAGCCGTACAGGGGGGTGTGGTGATACAGGGGACGGAAGCGTTCGCGGTTCCGGGTGTCGAACGTATCCGAATATTTCATTTCGCGCCAGCACGCAAAGTCCTTCACGGCACCTGTCATACGGCGGTCGCCGTGGAACTCGATGTCCAGGAGGGCGGCACCCTCCATCAATTCCAGTGGCACCCAATAGTCCACCTTGTCCACAGCCAGCCTTACGTTCAGCCGCTTCACCATTTCGTTCCGTCCGTCGAGCACGGCAATGTGTGCGTTCTCCTCCTTCTCCTGCACGGGCAGCAGCAGGTAGCGCTTGCCCTGCATCACACGCAGCATAGCATGGTTCTCACCCAGAATCATGGGGTTCTGTGCACCCGCCGTCACCGCCATCAGCAGGACGGCCATCAGTGTCATTAGTTTTTTCATACGTTAGTTTTTAAGATTCTGTCGCAAAGTTACGTTTTTTCCCTCACATACGCTGTCATTCACGTTACATTCACGCATAAAAATCGTTCAATGTAACATTTTTCTGCCACATTGAACGATTTTTGTTATTCGGCGCTGCTTTTACATGCGCATCGTGTACGTTTGTGACACATGTGACACAAACATCGGCCTCGTGAGGACCTTTTCAGTACTGTGCGACTTTCACGTCGCTGACCGTAACCGATCCGCCGTAGTTGTTCAGGCTCCAGCAGTTCTTCTGGATGCCGTAGATGCGCTGGGTGTAGCAGACGTTGTCGTTGATGTACATGACGAGGACAGAGTTGTCGGTGTAGATGTTGATGTGGTAGACATTGTCGGCGGGACGCGGGAAGTTGTAGCCGTCGATGCCGGCGATGAAGCCACGGCCTTCCTCGCCTTCCTGCTCGAAGTTCACCTTGCGCTCATCCTCCCATTCGGGGTTGACGACGAGGGTGTAGTACTTCTTGCTGTCGGTGCCGCGAACCAGCGAAATGCCGAACTTATCCCAGTTGTTGGAAGTGGTAACAGTCAGTGAAATGTGGTTGTGAGTGCCCAAACGGTTGTAAAGTACATAGGCATCGTCGCCTGAAAGCGTGCCGTTCGCATAGCCGTTGCTGGCCATGACGCTGACGGGCTGTTGCTGGTCGTATTTGGTCCTGATGGCAGGTACTTCGCCCAGTGTGAGGGTGCCGTCGGCGTGTTGGATGATGCGGTGGCAGACGAGGGCTCCCGACCAGTTGGGCTCGCTGTCGGCTCCGACGTTGACGTTCTTGTCGTCGTTGGTGGCTCCGGTGCGATAGGGACACCAGCCCCAGATGTAGCGGTCGGTGCCGTCCGAAGCCGTCTTGCCGGCATAGAAGGCGCGGCTGTCGAGGATGCCCTCCTTGCCGTCCTGTGGCCAGTTGGCACCGGGGTCGTTGAAGCAGGCCTTTAGTGCATCCCACGACGTGGCCATCATGTACTTCACCTTGCGGCTCCATGCTGCGCGATAGCCTTCGCTGTAGACGAGGTACCAGTAGTCGCCCATCCGGAAGATGTCGGGGCACTCCAGCATGCGGTCCCAAATCATGGGGAACTGTCCGGCGTGTTGCCATGTGCGGAGGTCGGTGGATGTGAACTCGGCAAACTTCAGGTTCGAGACGATGACCATGTGCCAGATTCCGTCATCGGTACGGAACACCTGCGGGTCGCGGAAATCGACGGTGGAATAGCCGTAGTCGGCACCACGGAGCGTCCACGCATTGTCCTTCGTCCAGGTCTTGAAGTCGGGCGATGTGGCACGCATCACCACTTCCACGTCCTTCAGCAGCACGTTGTGCCCGGTGTAGTAGATGTAGTAGAGCCCGTCCTGCTCGTTGTAGACGCAGCAACCAGTTCCGAGCGACGCATCGGCCTGCTGTGTGGAGGTGCCGGTCGGTAGCTCTTCGCCCAGCGACTGGTAGTGGGCTGCGTCTGTGGTGCTGATGCCCCAGAAGGGGTGGTAGCAGGCTCCGTTGTTGTCGTACTCCTGCAGGTAGAGGACCTTGAACTCCTTGGTCTTCTGGTCGTAGAAGGGCATGGGGTCGCCGCATCGCCCGATGGCCGGATTATAGTAGGTCTGGAAACCGTTCTCGTCGTTCGAGGTGAACGAGGTCGTCGTGCCTGCCCAGTCCTTGGAGGGGTCGGGGCCGTAGTTGTCATCGCTGCACGATGCAGAGAGGGCGCAGAGAAGACCGAGGGCACAGAGATTCATCGTATTAAATATCTTTGTTTTCATCGTTATTTCAATTTTTCAATTCTTCAATTTTTCAATTTCCCATCAGATGGTTGAATGCATTCCGGGTCATTATCTCGATGTTTCGGTGGAACTTCTCCGTGTAGCCGGCTTCGTAGGTGTAGGAATACCAGTCGTAGCAGCCGGAGCCGATGCAGACGATGCCGCCCTTGCCGCCTGCGGCAGGATATTCCCAAGCCACAACGGCACCGTCGCCGCCAACGCCGAGAATCTTACCACCCGTGCGGGCCTCCCAGGCAGCGTGGTCGTCGTAGCCGCCCCAGTCGGTGCCGATGTGGTACTGAGCCGTGGAGTTGGTGATGTGGTAGCCGACATCGGTGCAGTACACCTCCTGGGGATTGTCGCCAGCAATGAGGTTCTGCCACAGCGGATGAGCGTTCTGTCCGTCGAAGATGCGGAACGACCACGGACCGCCACACAATTCGGCAGCATCCTCGTTCTGTCCCCAGCAATTGTTGGGCGTTGTCCACTCGTCGTCGCCCGTCACACCGATGAACGACGGCAGGTTCGTAGCATAGCGTGTCAGGAACAGGGCACCGCCGTTCTCATAGAACTGGCGCAACTCGTTCTTCGTTTCCAGGGCATAGGGAGCCTTGGCCATGAAGACATCGTGACCGTCGACACCGCCATCCACGTGATAGTGCCACCAGATGACCTTGCACTCGGACAGGTCGATGGTTCCGGCACGCAGGTCGGCAAACGAAGCGTAGAGCGAACTGGGGATGTTGCTCAGCATCCACTGGCAGGCAGCCTTGGCCTCGGGGTCGAGGTCGTTCATCACGGAAGCCTCGCCAATGAAGAGAGCAGAAGGTGCGCTGATGGCAATGACGGTGACGGTGTAGGTGCTCTCGGCCGAGTTGTTGGTGACCTTGTAGGCGACGGGCTGCGAGAAGTCTTGCGGCACGCCGTTGCCCGGTGTCAGCGTGGCATTGTCGCTGAACGTGACGGTGGGAACCAGGTTGGTGACATCGACGCTACCGGGGACGTAGACGGTGATGGTCTTGGCCGTCTGGTCGATGGTGCCCTGATAGATGTCGTTGACGACGAACTGCGTGATGCGTGCCTCGTCGTGGAGCACGCTCAGTGTCCAGTCGATGAAGGCATCGCCGTTGGTCACGCGGAGTACCTTTGCGGCACCCATGTCCAGAACGTCGCCCTGCTTGATGCTGCACGAGGCACCGCTGGAGAGTGTGAGCGTGGTCAGGTGCATGGCCGAAGTCTCGTAGACCTCCGGCAGGCGCACCACGATGCTGCGCGAGGCGAGGTCGACGGTTCCGTTGTAGTTGTCCAGTGCAAGAGCCTCTATCATGCAGTCGCCGCTGAGACGGAGGTCGCTGACGTTGTCGTCGGAGCACGACGCAAAGAAGGCACAGAGAAGACAGAGGACACCGAGAGTCCCCAATACTTTATTATATATAGACTTAATCATAACTTCAATTTTTCGGTTCTTCAATTGTTCAAATCTCTTCTTACCAGTTCCCGACATTCTGGGCGTAATGGCCGTTTGATGCAGAAATCTGGCTGAACGGGATGGGCAGATACTCATCCTTGTCGGCCGTGAAGTGAGCCTCGCGATAGATGCCGCAGTTGTCGATTTCCTCGGCATAGTACTTATTGAGCACGGTGGCTGCATCGCCCCAGCGGACGAGGTCGAAGAAGCGCTCGCACTCCATGCCCATTTCCAGACGGCGCTCCATCTTCACAATCCTGACGGTCTCGTTCTTCGAGTAGCTGCCAGTGTATCGGGCGACGTACATCTTGACACCATAGGTGTTTTGGTAGCCGGCAATCATCTGGGTGCTCGTTGCGGCACGACTGCGGAGCTGGTTGACGAGGGCAATGGCCTTGTCGGACTGTCCGAGCTGAGCGTAAGCCTCGGCACGCATCAGCAGCACGTCGGCATAGCGGAAGACGATGCGGTTCATGCTGGATGCCCAGTAGCTGCCCTTGATGAGGTACTGGTCGATGAGGGCGGGGTCGACGTTCTGCTTCAGCGAGACGTTGTAGCCATAGAGACCGTTGGAACGGCTCCAGATGCTGGTCTCCTCCATCATGTAGTTCTTGTTGAACATGTAGGGCAGGCCCGGGATGCCAACGGTCAGGAACAGGCGCGGGTCGGCATTGTCGCTGGCTTTGTCGTAGTCCTTCTCGTTGAACGTGTCGAGCAGGGGCAGACCATCAGCACCTGTGCGATAGGCATTGACCAGGTTCTGCGAAGGTTTGTAGAAGTCGCAACCGCCGTCGGTGGCACCAGGGATGTTGGGCGGAATGAGGCCGTAGCTCCAATTCAGGTTGCCGTAGGTGGAACCGTCGTTGCGCGAGTACTGGATGGCCCAAAGGCTCTCCTTGCCGTTCTCATACTGCTCTTCGGGGCGGAAGTTGTTGTGGATGTCATCCTCGAGGCCGTAGTTACTGTAGAGGGTGGGGTCGGTGAACTCTATCACCTTCTCGAGGTCGGCCTGGTCGATACTGGTCACCTGGTTGTTCTTGGGGTCGTCTTGCCGATAGGCCTTGTAGAGATAGACCTTAGCCAGGAAGGCGGCAGCAGAAGCCTTGGTGGGGCGGCCCTTGTCGGCCTGTGTCTCGGGCAGGGTGTTGTAGGCCTCCATCAGGTCGTTGATGATGAGTTGCCACCCCTCGTCGTTGGTGTATGCCGTGTTGGATAGGGTGTTGTACTCGTCGTAGGTGAGGTTCTCGTTGACCACGAAGGGGATGTTCTTGTAGAGGCGCTTCAGCAGGAAGTGGGCGTAGGCACGCAGAAACTTCATCTCGGCCAGACGCTGCTGCTTCATACCATAGTCGCTCTCGTTGAGCAGGGCAATGGCACTGTTCACGCGTGAAATGCTGTTGTACAGGCGCACCCACATGTCGTTGATGTTCCAGTTGGTGGTCAGCACGCCCTGCTGCACCTCCAACTGATGGAAGACATCACCGTCGCTGGTGCCGCTGCCGCCCTTGTAGGCATCGTCCGAGCGGACGTCGAAGTTCCACATGGAGAAACTGGAGTTGATGTCCTCGGCCGTGGTGAAGATGGCGTATGCCGACACGACCATAGCCTCTGCGTTTTCGGGGTCCTTAACCTGCTCGTCGCTGAGTGTTCCCTGTGGTGTGTGCTCGTCCAGGAAGTCGGAGCAGGATACACATAGGGCGCAGAGAAGACCGAGGCCACAGAGCATTGTTGTGTTAAATATCTTCGTTTTCATCGTTATTTCCATTTTTTAATTCTTCAATTCTTCCGTTATTTAGAACGAAACATTAAGTCCGAAAGTCGCGTTGAGAGGTATGGGATAGCCATAGTTGGCATTCTCCGGATCTACGCCCGTGAAGTTCTTGCTCTTGATGGTGAAGAGATTCTGGGCAGAGAGGTACATGCGTAGGCGCTGCATCTTCATCTTCTCGCAGACGTTCTTTGAGAAATTGTAACCCAACTGTATGGTACGCAGCTTGGCAAACGAACCGTTCTCGACAAAATAGCTCGATACACGTTTTTCGTTGTTGTTGTCCATGACGCTTACGGCCGGTATGTTGGACGCGTTGTTCAGGGGCGTCCAGGCATCCAGCAGACGCTGGCCCTTGTTCAGGTTCGATATGTTCAGACCGCTCCACAGGTCGGTTTCCTTCTTCAGGTCGGAGATGACGTCCACGCCCTGAACGCCTTGCCAGAACATGGTCAGGTCCCAGTTCTTGTACTGCAGGTAGATGTTCAGGCCCCAGGTGAAGTCGGGCACGGGATTGTATATCCATTCCTGGTCGGCCTCGTTGATGACGCCGTCGTTGTTCAAGTCCTTCCAACGGATGCGACCCAGTCCGGCACCGTTCTGCGTGGCGTGGTTGTCAATCTCGTCCTGACTCTTGAAGATGCCGTCGTAGACATATCCCACTTGTGAGTAGATGGGGTGTCCGACCACACTCTCCACACCATTGCCGCCGAATGTGCCGTTGGCCGCAATCGTCTCGGGCAACTTCGTCACCTTGTTGCGATAGGTGCCGATGTTACCGGCAAGGTCGTACTTGAAATCGCCAACCTCACCACGATAGCCGATGTTAAACTCGATACCTTTATTCTCCATTTCACCGGCATTTATCCACTGGCTGCTGCCCTCGCCCATGACACCGATGCCGGGCATGTAGACGAGAATGTCCTTGGTCTTCTTGAAGTACCATTCGAACGAACCGTACAGGGCATTGCGGAAGAAGCCGAAGTCGAGGCCGACATTGGTCTGGGTAGTGGTCTCCCACTTCAGGTCGTCGTTGCCAAGTTGGTTGCGCTTGAAGCCGCTGGGCAGCGTCTGGCCACCGTTGGTGCCGGCAATATCGTAGCTGGTGCCGTAGCTCTGACCACCGAAGTTGGCCTCGCCATAGTTGCTCTCGTAGATGGTGTAGCGGGCAATGTTAGAGATTTCCTGGTTACCCGTCTGACCCCACGAGGCACGCAGCTTTAGGTTGTCGAGCCACGAAACATCCTGCAGGAACTTCTCCTCATTGATTCTCCAACCTGCGCTGACGGAGGGGAACAGACCATAGCGGTTGTTGCGCCCAAAGCGACTGCTGCCGTCGTAGCGCATCGTCAGGCTGGCCAGGTAGTGGTCGCCGTAGTTGTAATTGAATTTTCCGAAGTAGGAAACCAGTGTGTAGCCACCGGCACCGCCGTAAGCCTCTGCCTCGCCAACACCGGCATTGGGCCACATATAGTCGGGGTTCAGAATCATGTAGTCATACTTCTTGCCGCTGAACCAGATGTCGTCTTCGCGGTTTAACTCCATACCAATCATGGCATCGCCGCGGTGGCGTTTCTTCTCGAAGTTGTAGGTAGCGATGGCATTCCACATCCACTTTGTCCAATGCTCCTGCTTGGTTTCCACACCGTTGGTGGTGTTGGCCACGGTGCCTTCGGTGATGGGGTACTGGAAGATGCGTTGCTGCTTCTGGGCATAGTCGAGGCCGAAGGTAGACTTGATATTCAGGTTCTTGACGGGATTGATGTTCAGGTAGGCATCGCCGAACATGCGCCAGTAGGTGTAGCGGTTGTCGCTGTTGCGGTCCAGACGGGCAACGGGGTTCTCGCGGTCGGGGTAGCCACCCACGGGGCCGGCATAGTCTCCGTTGGTCGTATAGACGGGCAGTGAGGGATTGAACTGGAGCACATTCTGCAGGAATCCGCCAGGGGCCTGCAACTCGTTGGTGCGGTTCATCGTGAAGTGCTCGCCTACGGTCACGATGTCGCGGTCCTTGACCCGCACCAGTTTGTAGTCGCCGTTCATGCGGGCCGAGATGCGCTGGAAGTCCGACTGCTTGATGATACCATTATTCTTATAATATCCTAGGGAAAAGAAGGAGGAACCCTTCTCCGTGCCGTTGCTCATCGAGACGTTGTACTGTTGGATGATGCCCGAACGCGTGGTCTGGTCAAACCAGTCGGTGTCGGAGGCTGGAGTCGTACCGGCTACGTCGAGGTACTTGTTCATCGTGATGCCGTTGAGCACGGGCTGCCCCTGTGCGTTGTAGCCCCAGTCGTAGCGGTAGCCAAGTCCGTTGGAGTTGGGGTCGAGACCATCGTTGACGTAGCCCTGCCACATCACTTGCCCGAATTCCTTGGCGTTGAGAACGTCCATCTTATGAGCGTACGTCTGTACGGCCACGCTGCCGTCGAAGTCGATTTTCACTTTGCCATCCTTGCCTCGTTTGGTAGTGATGATGATGACGCCATTTGCGGCACGGCTACCGTAGATGCTGGCCGAAGCGGCATCCTTCAGTACTTGGATGGACTCGATGTCGTTGCCGTTCAGTTCGTGCATGCCGGCCTTCGTTGGCACACCGTCGATAATGTAGAGCGGGTCGTTGTTGTTCAGTGTGCCTGTACCGCGGATGCGCACCGTGGCGGCACCCGAAGGATTACCATCTGCAGAAATGTTCATGCCGGGTACACGGCCCTGCATAGCCTTGATGGGGTTGTTCTCGTTCTGCTTGGCCAGGTCGTCGACGTCGACTACGGAGATGGCACCTGTCAGGTCGGCCTTGCGCTGGGTGGTGTAACCCGTCACAACGACTTCGTTCAGGTCGTTGGCCTGTTCGGTCATCGTCACGGTCATGCCGTCCTTAGCAGCCACTTCCTGCGTCTCGAAGCCCATGTACGAAATGACAAGCGTGGCCCCTTGGGTCACCTTCAATGTAAACTCTCCGTCGACATTCGTCAGGGTACCGTTAACGGGAGCGACACCCTTCTCTTTCACCATAGCACCAGGCAACCCCTCACCGAGGTCATCAAGCACAGTGCCGTGGATGGTTACCTGCTGGGCCCAAAGTGCTGAACCCGCAAGTGTGAGCACAAGGCCCATCAACAATCGTCTTAGTCTTTGCATGTGTTTTTTGTTAGTTAGGTGAATAAATTAAGAGTTTTTCTGCCACAAAAGTACTAAGACAATGGCGGAACGACTGCCAATTATCGTTCCGCCACTAAGAATTATGTTACATGTAACAATTGTTTACTACAAAGTTCCTTTTCTTTGGTGGTTTGTGCTCAGTGGGCGATGTCCTCCTGCCTTAGGTCCATCGGCAGTTTGCCGTATTGTTCCCGGAAACACTTCGAGAAATAGCCCGGTGTGTTGAAGCCGACCTCGAAGGCAATCTCGGCAACGGTCTTGGTGGTGGAGGTGAGCAGGGCGTAGGCGCGCTGCAAGCGCATTTGTCGCAGCAGTTCCACGGGAGTCTGCCCCGTTACAGCCTTCACCTTTCGGTAGAGTTGCACACGTCCCATGCCTATCTCTTCACCCAGGTCGTCCATCTTTAGGTTGGGGTTTGACATGTGCTTGCGGATGGCATCGTTCAACTGCTCGGCAAACAGCATGTCCTGCGAACGGGGTGGGGGCAGGTCGTCGTCGGCCTGCTGAAAGATGTCGTGCAGTTTGCGATTACTGGCATCGGTGTAGAACAGTGTCTGTTCCTCGTTCATCGTCTGACGCTGTCGGATGGCCTTCCGGGTCTGTACGTATGCCCGCCAAATCATGACAATGGCCACAACAAGCAGTATGATGGTCGCTAGGCTTGCGATGAGTATTTTATGCTGCGTGTCGTAGAGTACCAGAGAATCCTCCAACTTGTCCTGAATGGTTATCAGGTCGTTGTTCTGCTTCATCTGTTCGCGGCTGTTCAGGTCAACGATGTTCACGTCCTTCTCCGTCACTATCATGCCTTGCAGTGTGTTTTCCCGCTCATAGGGTTTACCGGTCAGGATATCTAGTGCCAGTCGCACTATCTTCTCGCCGTGTGTGGGATAGATGTAGGTGCCCACCTGATGGCCGAACTGCACATACTCTATACCTTCGCCGGGCAGTCCGTCGATGCCCATGATTTTTATTCTGTCCTCCATGTCGGCCTCCACCGCAGCCTTATAGACACCGGTGGCCATGCCGTCGTTGTGGCAGAAGACGACGTCGGGCACCTGCCCCGTCCGTATCTGTTCCTCGGTCATGCGGCACGCTTCTTCCGATGTCCAGTCGGCTTCCTTGCACACGTATTGCAGTTCATCGTGTCTGGCCATTGCCGTGGAGAAACCGTTATGGCGTTCTTGTGCAGGTGAAGTGCTCATGGCTCCCGTTATCTCCATCACGAGAGGTTTCCCCTCCTTGTCAGGCAAGTCGCCGGCCACCTGCAGGGCAAAGTCGCCCATGATTCTTCCAACTTCCACGTTGCTGGCCCCGATAAAAGCCGTATAGTCGTCCGTCGAGGCCTTGCGGTCGAAGTATATCACAGGGATGCCCAGTTGCCGCACTTTGGATATGGCCTCCACGATTGGCGCTGCTTCGTTGGGAGCCACCACCAACAGGTCGATGCCACTCTCGACCAGGCTGTCTATCTGTCTGATTTGTTGCTCCGTGTCGTCGTAGGCACAGGCTATGGTTACCCGGACATTCCGTTCGTACAGGTGTTGCGCCGCCAACATCTCGCGGTTCACTTTCTCGCGCCACTGGCCCGATCCGCATTGCGACACGCCAATCTTGTATGTCTTTTCGCTGGAGCAGGCCGTCAGGAGCACAGACAGCACTGCCATGTAAGTCAGCAGTCTTTTCTTCATCTTCATTCGTCAGACCACGTTGTCCAGTTCGCGGCGCAGGCTGACGAGTTCGGCCCGGATCTCCTGCAGGCGGTTCATGAGTTCGGTGGTGGAGTTCTCGCGGCTGCGATTCTTGGAGATGGCCTGGCGGGCGGCGGCCAGTTTCATGCCGCGGACCTTCACCATGTTGTGGATGACACGGATTTCGTCGATGTCCTCCTGGGTGTACTGGCGCACGTTGCGGCCCGACTTGCGGGGCTGGATGCTGGGGAACTCCTTCTCCCAGTAGCGGAGCAGCGTCTCCGTCACGTCGAACATCTCGGCCACCTCGCCTATCGAGTAGTATTTCTTCAGACTTTTATTGGGGTTCAGTGCCATCTCTCATTTACCGTTTAATCATTTACCATTTGCAAAGATACAAAACAATTATGAATTATGAATTATGAATTACGAATTATTTTTCGTACCTTTGCGCCCGAATTTGGTAAATAGTAATTGATTAAACGATAAATGTTATGATGACAGCAAACGAAATACGCAATTCGTTCAAGCAGTTCTTTGCCGGGAAGGGCCACACCATCGTGCCCTCGGCCCCTATGGTGGTGAAGGACGACCCGACGCTGATGTTCACCAACGCCGGCATGAACCAATGGAAGGACATCATCCTGGGCCAGCGCGACCCGGAGCCGCGCCGCCGTGCCGACTCGCAGAAGTGCCTGCGCGTGAGCGGAAAGCACAACGACCTGGAGGAGGTGGGCCACGACACGTACCACCACACGATGTTCGAGATGCTGGGCAACTGGTCGTTCGGCGACTACTTCAAGGAGGGCGCCATCGACATGGCCTGGGAGTATCTGGTGGACGTGCTGAAACTGAATCCTCAGGACCTGTACGTCACCGTGTTCGAGGGTTCTCCCGAAGAAAACCTGAGCCGCGACGACGAGGCTGCCCGCTTCTGGCTGAAGCACGTGCCCGAGGACCACATCATCAACGGCAACAAGCACGACAACTTCTGGGAGATGGGCGACACGGGCCCCTGCGGTCCCTGCTCCGAGATTCACCTGGACAGCCGCAGCGCCGAGGAGAAGGCCAAGGTGCCCGGCCGCGAACTGGTGAACAAGGACGACCCGCAGGTCATCGAAATCTGGAACATCGTCTTCATGCAGTTCGAGCTTAAGGCCGACGGCCACCTGGAGCCCCTCTCGATGAACGTCATCGACACGGGCATGGGCTTCGAGCGACTGGTGCGCGCCATACAGGGCAAGCAGTCGAACTACGACACCGACGTCTTCCAGCCCATCATCCGCGCCATCGGCGACATCGCCGGCATGAAGTACGGCGAGCGGGAGGAGACCGACGTGGCCATGCGCGTGGTGGCCGACCACCTGCGCACCATCGCCTTCTCCATTGCCGACGGACAACTGCCCGGCAACGCCAAGGCCGGCTATGTCATCCGCCGCATCCTGCGCCGCGCCGTGCGCTACGGCTACACGTTCCTGGGCCAGAAGGAG
>JAFSXQ010000035.1 GCA_017444005.1 Bacteroidaceae bacterium
GAAGAAACCATAAACTATTTACGGTGCGAAAGTCCTCTCCGTCGTGCCCGCGAAGGTCTGTATGCGCAGGGTGATGGTGTCGGCCTCCACCAGGTCGAGGGGCAGGGAGGCGTAGACGTCGTCGGAGTAGGCCATGGGGTCGTCGCCCTGCCGGTGGTGCAGGCGCAGGTAGGCGTGGCCCTCGCGGATGCTGTCCGTGATGAATCCCCAGCCGTGCGTGCCCTTGTCCTGTGTCTTGGGCATGAGGTGGAGGTTGATGTACCGCCGGGTGCGCCAAAGGCTGACCACGCCGAGCGGGTCGGTCTTGGCCAGGTCCGTCGAGTCGCGCAGGATGGGACAACTCCGGAGACCGTAGAGCGTGGCCTTGCCGTCGTCTTCGATGACATAGTCGGCCAGACATCGGTACACGACGCTGGGCTTCAGGTCCACCTGCGGGTTGGTGACGGTCAGCCGGGTGTCGTCGTCGAGCACGATGGTGGTCATCGTCCCCTTTGCATCGGTGGGGCAATCCACCATCTCGGTCATGAGGTTGGGGAAGGGGGAGTCGTCGTTGTCGTCGTGGCATGACGTCAACGAAATTAAGAATGAAAAATTAAGAATTAAGAAGGGTAACCTAACAGGCGTTTTCATAGTTCAGAACGGGATTGGCATACATGGTCAGGAGGCGTTCGCGCAGGAAGTCGTCGTCCTTGGCGGGCAAGTCGATGAGGGCGATGCGCGAGGCGATGTATTTCTCGAAGTCTACAAGTTGCTTGTGAGTGTAGTGGCTGGCGTGCGTGTGCTGCCCCGAGAGTAGGTCGGTGGCCACATAATTGCCGGGGAACAGGCGATAGTTGGCGTGTATCTCGCGGTCGATGCGACGGGCCAGTTCGGCGAAGAACTCGGTCTTGTCGAGTCCTGCCAACTCGTCTATCCACTTGTTCACGGGGCGTGCCGTCTGGTAGTGGATGTGCCCCTTTTGTCCGAAGATGCCCGTCTTCATGTTCACGAGGTCGTCCTGCTTCGACTTCTTCCACGCCGGGTCGTCGCGCCGTTGCTGGAACTCCTTGGCCTTCAGGTAGTCGCACGGGTCGTACTCGTAACTTATCGAGAGCGGCACGATGTTCAGCGCCTTGATGGCCTCCACGGGGTTCTCGGCATTGCTCAGGGTCATCATCTTCAAGAGCGACTCCTGCGTGTGGTCGCTCGAGTCCTTGGCACGCCCTTCGCGCTGGGCAATCCAGATGTTCTCGTGCTTCTCCTGGATGACGTGGCGCATGTAGCGGCTCATGAGCAGACTGCTCTCATACAGTTCGCGACGCGAGATGTTGCGGCGCACGATGAAGGCCTTGTTCAGGCGTACGAGCGTACGAATCCAAGGGTAGATGAGCAGGTTGTCGCCGATGGCTATCTCGCACGTCGTGGGGAACCCGGCGTCGTGGAGCATCACGTCCAGGATGGCGCTGTCCAGGACGATGTCGCGGTGGTTCGAGAGGAAGGTGTAGCGTTCAGGGCCGGGCGCGATGCTGTCGTGCCGGAACGTATGGTCCGTAGAGCACTTCCGGAGCACGTGGTTCACCACGGGTTTCATGAAGCGCAACTGGAACCCCAGCGTGGAGTGTATGCCCAGCGTGGCCAGTCGCAGCACCCCGCGGCTCATGCCCAGGGGCAGGATGGGGGCGATGCCCTTCAGTATGCGTGAGAACTGGCGGTCGTGGAGCAGGCTCTCGATGGCGGGCCGCACCTCCTCGTCGTTGTAGGGCCGGATTTCGTCGAATTCATTCATAGGTCTTCAATAATTTCCGTAAGCACGTCCTTGATGTCGAGCCCTGCGGCACGCACCTGCTGGGGGATGAAACTGGTGGCCGTCATGCCCGGCGTGGTGTTGATTTCCAAGAGGTTAATCTTGTCGCCGGCGGTGATGATGTAGTCGATGCGGATGATGCCGTGACAACCCAGGATGTCGTAGATCATCGACGTCAGTTGCTGCACGCGCTCGGTCAGTCGGTCGGAGATGCGGGCAGGCGTGATTTCCGACACTTGGCCGTTGTACTTCGCGTCGTAGTCGAAGAATTCGTTCTTCGAGACCACCTCCGTCACGGGGAACACGTGGCCGCCCGTGCGGGTCTTGTAACAGCCGCAGGTGATTTCCGTGCCCTGCATGAAGGCCTCCACCATCACGTCCTCGCCCTCCCGCAGGGCCACCTCGATGGCCGGTCGCAACTCCTCGGGCGTCTTCACCTTCGTGGTGCCGAAACTACTGCCTCCGCGTGCGGGCTTCACGAAGCAGGGCAGGCCGATGCGCGAGATGATGTCCTCGTCGCTCACCTCCCCCTCGTGGCCAATCTTGACGGTAAGGCTGTCGGCCACCGATACGCCCAGGCCTCGCATGTAGTTGTTCAGCACGAACTTGTCGTAGGTCATGGCCTCGACGAGCACATTGCAGGTGGAGTAGGGCATGCCTATCAGGTCGAAGTACCCCTGCAGGATGCCGTTCTCGCCCGGTGCGCCGTGGATGGTGATGTAGGCGTAGTCAGGCGTGATGCGCTGTCCGCCGTCCTCGAACGAGAAGTCGTTCCGGTCCACCCGGGCACGACTGCCATCGGCAAGTATAGCCTCCCAGTGGCGGGCGTGAATCTCTACCTTATATATATTATACCGCTCCTTGTCCAGGAACGACTCGATGCCCGCAGCGCTCCGCATGCTGACATCGTGCTCTGCGGAGTCTCCGCCGCAGACGATGGCTATTGTCTTTTTCTCCATTTTTCCAGTAATTGAGTCATATCTTGTGGTAATTCACTTGTAAAATCCATTTCTTCGCCCGTGCGGGGATGGCGGAAGCCGAGGGTGCGGGCGTGCAGGGCCTGACGGGGACACAGGTCGAAGCAGTTGTGGATGAAGGCCTTGTACGAACTGGTGCGGTCGCCGCGCAGGATTTCCTGTCCGCCATAGCGCTCGTCGTTGAAAAGGGTGTGGCCGAGGCTCTTCATGTGGACGCGGATTTGGTGGGTGCGCCCCGTCTCCAGTCGGCACTCGATGAGGGTGACGTGGCCCAGGCGCTCCAGCACGCGGTAATGCGTGACGGCCGGCTTGCCCGTGGGGTTGTCGTCGGGCAGGATGGCCATCTGCAGGCGGTCCTTCGGGTTGCGCCCGATGTTGCCGCGCACGGTGCCTTCGTCCTCGGCAAAGGGTCCCCAGACGAGGGCGTTGTAGAGGCGGCGGGTGGAGTGTACGAAGAACTGGTGGCAGAGGTCGGTCTTGGCCTCGGGCGTTTTTGCGATGACCAGCAGGCCGGAGGTGTCCTTGTCGATGCGGTGGACAAGGCCCACGGTGGGGTCGTTGGGGTCGAAGCGACGGTCGTCGCGCAGATGCCAGGCCAGGGCGTTCACGAGCGTGCCCGAAAAGTTGCCGCACCCCGGATGCACGACCAATCCGGCCGGTTTGTTCACCACCAGCAGGTCGTCGTCCTCGTAGACGACATCCAGGGGGATGTCCTCGGGCACGATTTCCCAGTCGCGCTTCGGGCGGTCGAGCATCAGGGTGACCACGTCCAGCGCCTTCACCTTATAGTTACTCTTGACGGGACGGCCGTTCACCTGGATGAAACCTGCCTCGGCGGCCTTCTGTATACGGTTGCGACTGGTGTCGCCCAGGTGGTCCATCAGGAACTTGTCCACGCGCATGGGACTCTGCCCGCGGTCGGCCACCACACGGCGGTGCTCATACAAAGTCTCACCCCCCTCCGACTCCTCCACGGGGGAGAGCATCTCGTCCTCGGGGAGCAGTTCGTCCTCGAACATTTCGAGGGGCTCGTTCCCCTTTGTAGGGGGATTGAGTGGGGCTTCAATCATAGTTGAACACATCGCTGTGAGCATTTTCCGCTTCTTCTCCGTCAGCCGCAGTCTCCTCGTCGTCGTAGTCGAAGATGTCCTCTTCCTCGCTGGCGCCACTACCCACAATCAGGGTGATGACGGCATCGGTGGGCACGCGCTGACCGGCCATGACGGTACGGCCCTGACAACGCACGCCGTACACCCAGTCCTTGTCGCCGTTGGTGTATTCCACGGGGCCCACCCGGAAACCCAGTTGACGCAGGCGGTCCTGTGCCTCGCGCAACGAACAGTTGTCGGCAATGTCGGGCAGGCTGACGGTGGGCGATTCCCGTGAGTTGATGGTTAAGTATATCTCGCGCCCCGACTTAACTTTACTTCCGGCCTTAGGTAACTGAACCATGATGGCACCGGAGGGACGCCTACGGTCGTAGGTCGAGTCCACGACCACGGCCTGCAGGCCTGCCATCTCCAGCGTGTATTCGACATCGCCGATGAGTTTACCCTCGACGTCGGGCACAATGATTTCCTCGCCGTGGTGGGTGTATTTCCCCAGTCCTATCCATACGCCGACGATCAGCAGCACCGTCACCAGTGCCATTGCCAGCAGATTGCCCCACAGAATGGGGCTAAGCATTTTCTGTTTGAACTCTTTTCCAGTCATCGTCCTCTAATTTGGGCGTAAAGTTACGAAAAACTTTCCCCATAAACAAAAAAGAGCAGGAAAAACCTGCTCTTTCATCTCTAATCTCTAATCCCTAATCTTGGGAATCCAGCGGATTACTTACCGTGGCGCTCGTCGGCAACGGTCAACTTCTTGCGGCCCTTGGCACGGCGGCTGGCTAATACACGGCGACCATTTGCGGTGGCCATTCTCTGACGGAAACCGTGCTTGTTGTTGCGACGGCGATTGTGGGGTTGGAATGTTCTTTTCATCGTTTTATAGCGTTTTTTATTATTTTCGGCCTGCAAAATTACGTACTTTTTTTGATACGTGCAAATTTTTTACTAATTTTGCACCCGAAAATCGAGACAAAACGATAAATTCCTATTAAAAATACATTAAAAAACCTCTTATGATTAACTCACAAGACATTAAAAAGGGTACTTGCATCCGCATGGACGGCAAGTTGTACTTCTGCATCGATTTCCTGCACCGCAAGCCGGGTAAGGGCAACACCATCATGAACGTCACCCTGAAGGACGTAGTCAGCGGCAACGTGCTGGAGCGTCGCTTCAACATCGGCGAGAAGCTGGAAGACGTGCGCGTAGAGCGTCGCCCCTATCAGTACCTCTACCAGGAGGGCGAGGACTACATCTTCATGAACAACGAGACCTTCGAACAGATTACCATCCCCGCCGACCAGGTTACGGGCGTGAAGTTCATGAAAGAGGGACAGAACGTGGAGGTTGTGGCCGACGCCAGCACTGAGACCGTCCTGTACGCCGAACTGCCTGCTAAGGTGCATCTGGCCATCACCTGGACAGAGCCCGGCC
>JAFSXQ010000005.1 GCA_017444005.1 Bacteroidaceae bacterium
GGTCAGTGCCTTGATGGTCAGTTCCTTGCCCGTACCGGCATTCACGGTTTCGTTCCCGCTGTAGTTATTCATCAGGAAGACGCACAGGTTGGCCAGGTCGTCCACATAAAGGAACTCGCGCAAGGGTGAACCGTCGCCCCAGCAGGTGACACTGTCCAGCCCGGCCTCCTTGGCCTCGTGGAAACGGCGGATAAGTGCCGGCAGCACGTGGCTGTGTTCGGGGTGATAGTTGTCGTTAGGTCCATACAGGTTCGTCGGCATCACGCTGATGTAGTCCGTACCGTACTGACGGTTCAGGAACTCGCAATACTTCAGTCCGCTGATTTTTGCCAGCGCGTAGGCCTCGTTGGTCTTCTCCAACTCACCGGTGAGCAGGCAACTCTCCGGCATCGGCTGCGGGGCCAGGCGCGGATAGATGCACGAACTGCCCAGGAACTCCAGTTTCCGGCAACCGTTCTTCCAGGCCGCATGAATCACGTTCATCTCCAGAATCATGTTGTCGTACATGAAGTCCGCCAGCGCACTCTGGTTGGCCACGATGCCGCCGACCTTGGCTGCTGCCAGGAAGACGTATTCCGGTTTTTCCTCTGCGAAGAACTGCTCCACGGCCTCCTGGCGCGTCAGGTCCAGTTCCTTGTGCGTACGCGTGATGATGTTGGTGTAGCCTTGCCTTTGCAACTCACGCACGATGGCGCTTCCCACCATACCCCGGTGTCCGGCGACGTATATCTTACTGTTCTTTTCCATCAGTCCTCCATCTGCTCACGCAAATACAACTTCCGCACTTTCTTCATGTCGTGCTGCACCATGATTTTCACCAGATCCTCGAACGAGGTTTTCTGCGGATTCCAGCCGAGGACGCGCTTCGCCTTTGAGGGGTCGCCCAGCAACTGGTCCACCTCAGCCGGACGGAAGTACTTGGGATCGACCTCGACGAGCACCTTGCCCGTAGCAACATCGACACCCTTCTCGTCCACACCTTCGCCTTCCCAGCGGAGTTCGATGCCCACTTCCTTGAAAGCCAGCGTACAGAACTCACGGACGGTATGGTACTGACCCGTTGCTATCACGAAGTCCTCCGGCTTCTCCTGCTGCAGGATGAGCCACATGCACTCCACATAGTCCTTGGCATAGCCCCAGTCGCGGAGCGAGTTGAGGTTACCGAGGTAGAGTTTGTCCTGGAATCCCTGTGCGATGCGTGCTGCGGCCAGCGTTATCTTACGGGTAACGAAGGTCTCGCCTCTGCGCTCCGATTCGTGGTTAAACAGGATGCCGTTGCAGCAGAACATTTTGTAACTCTCGCGATAGTTCTTCATAATCCAGAACCCGTAGAGTTTGGCCACACCGTACGGCGAGCGGGGATAGAAAGGCGTGGTCTCCTTCTGGGGAACCTCCTGCACGAGACCGTACAGTTCGGAGGTAGAAGCCTGATAGATGCGGCACTTGTCTGCCAGTCCGGCGATACGAACGGCCTCCAACAAGCGCAGGACGCCCATTGCATCGGCATCGGCCGTGAACTCGGGCACATCGAAGGAAACCTTCACGTGGCTTTGGGCGGCCAGATTGTAAATCTCATTCGGCTTGATTTCACTGATGATACGAATCAGCGAGGAAGAGTCCGTCATGTCGCCCCAATGCAGGTTCACCAGACGCTTTTTCTTCATATCCCGTACCCATTCGTCCAGATACAGGTGTTCGATGCGCCCCGTATTGAACGACGAACTGCGGCGCAGTATGCCGTGTACTTCATAACCCTTCTCTATCAGGAACTCAGCCAGGAAACTGCCGTCCTGCCCGGTGATGCCGGTAATCAATGCAACTTTTGCCATATATACTTCTTATTTATAATGATTCAGGCTGCAAAGTTAACACTTTTTTTCGACATATCAGTAATTTTCAGCCTTAATCTGGAAGTAACTCTGCGGATGATTGCAAGTTGGGCATACCTCGGGAGCCTGCTTGCCGATGACGATGTGGCCGCAATTGGCGCACTGCCAGATGACATCGCCCTCACGGGAGAAGACTACGGCATCCTCGATGTTCTTCAGCAACTTGCGGTAGCGCTCCTCGTGATGACGCTCGATGGCTGCCACCAGTTCAAACTTCTCCGCTATCTCGTCGAAGCCCTCCTCGCGTGCCTCCTGAGCCATGCGGGCATACATGTCCGTCCACTCGAAATTCTCGCCGTTGGCAGCATCGGCCAAGTTGGTCGGCGTATCGCTGACGCTGCCTCCGTTGAGATACTTATACCACATCTTGGCATGCTCCTTCTCGTTGGCAGCCGTTTCCTCGAAGATGGCTGCAATCTGCACATAGCCATCCTTCTTGGCACGGGAAGCAAAATAACTGTACTTATTCCGGGCCATACTCTCGCCGGCAAAAGCCTCCTTGAGGTTCTGCTCGGTCTTTGTTCCTTTCAGTTCTTTCATTTTCATTATCATTAGGGGTTAAACCATACATGCTGGGCATGCTTTGTGCATCCCGCCCCGAAGGGAATGAGCGGCCAGCGCTCACTCCTCCAGGCTCTCGGCATACTCCATTTCGCCTTCGACGACCCAGCGCAGGTCCTCGGGCGAGAAGTCGCCCTGTCCGTCCTTCTTGGCCTGACGGGCCAGATGGTTGGCAATCTCCTCTACGTCGATGTCGATGTAGCCTTCGGCATCGGGTTCGGCATCGAGGATGCCGCTGTCGGTATAGTACTCGACCAGGACGTCGAGCAGGTAGTAGAGGTCGTCGTCGGTGAAGCGCTCCTTCACCTCTTGCGGCAGATAGTTCTTGATGAACTCAACGGTCTGAACGTCATCTTCTGCGTCTTGCAGCAGTTCGTCTTCAAAGTCGGCCATATTTCATTACTTTACAACAGTTGCTCGATGTTCTCGACCAGCGTGGCCTTGCTCTGCAGGCCCACGAGACGCTTGAACATCTCGCCCTGCTTGTTGAAGAACACGACGGTGGGGATGCTCGATACCTGGAACTGCATAGCCAGTTCGTCGTCTTCCTCCACGTCGCACTTGCCGATGTTCACGCGACCTTCGTACTCGGTGGCCAGTTCCTCGATGATGGGAGCCAGGCGCTTGCAGGGGCCGCACCAGGTGGCCCAAAAGTCCAATACCAGGGGTTTGCCGCTCTGGGTCAACTCCTTGAAGTTCTCACTTGTGATGTGTAGTGCCATGATGAATTGAATTATAAATTATAAATAATAAATGACAAATAATAAATAATAAAGTATATATGAATTCAGTTTATCTTATAGGTCAGGTTCTCGTTCTTGTCCAGCAGGTCGAGCAACTCCTGTGTGGCGGCGATGCGATGTTTGGTGGCGATGGTGGTCAGGTGCATCTCCTGCCCCAGTTCGTAGATGCCGAACTGCAGTTGCGTGTAGCCGGGATTGCGCTTGGCGTAGTCGGCCAGCGTGAAGACGAAGTCCTCGTCGAGGTTCTCGAGGCTGAAGGAGATGGTGACGGCCTTGATGCCCTTGTCCTTGACGTTTGTCAGGAAGTCGATGCGGTCGATGACGAAGTCGAAGCGGTCCTGCTTGTACTTCTGCGGCTGCACACGGCCGACGATGTAGAGCGAATAGCCCTGTTCCATGTAGTTGCTCCAGTTGGTCCAGTTGGTGCCGAAGAGGGCCAGTTCGCCCGAACCGCTGTAGTCCTCGATGGTGACGATGCCGTAGGGGTGCCCCGTGCGGGAGACGCCCTTGCGCAGGCCTGTGACGATGCCGCCGATGCGCACCTCGCGGTTTTGCAGGGCTGCCAGGTCGCCCATCTGTTCCATCTGCACGTTGCACAGGCCCTTGAGCACCACGGCGTACTCGTCGAGCGGATGGGCCGAGAGGTATATGCCTATCTTCTCCTTTTCGCGATTCAGGCGTTCGAGCGTGCCCCAGCGTTCGGCCACGGGGATGGGCGGCACGCTGATTTCCACAGCGTCGAGTCCGCCGAACAGGGACATCCGTGCCTCCTGCTGGGCCTGCTGGTACTGTACGCTGAAGCGCGTCAGCGTATCGATAAAGGTCTCCCCCTTCGGGCCCTGGGCAAAGAACTGTTCGCGCGTAATCTGACTGGCGAAGGCATCGAAGGCTCCGCTCAGGGCCAGACATTCCAAGCCGCTGCGCTTCACCATGGAGATGGGCACGCGCTTGGCGAAGTCGAAGATGTCGGTGTAGGGGCCGTTGGCGTCGCGCTCCTTCACGATGGCGTCCACCGCACTGGTGCCCAGGCCGGAGATGGCACTCAGGCCGAAGCGTATGTTGCCGCCCGGGTCGACGCTGAACTTATGGCGACTGAAGTTGATGTCGGGCCCCAGGGTCTCGATGCCCATGCCCTTGCATTCGTTCATCAGTTTCGTCACCTCGGCTATATCCTTGGCGCGGCTCATGATGCCGGCCATGAACTGGGCGGGGTAGTTGGCCTTGAGGTAGGCCGTCTGGTAGGCCACCCACGAGTAGCAGGTGGCGTGGCTCTTGTTGAAAGCGTAGGAGGCAAACTTCTCCCAGTCGGCCCATATCTTCTCCAGCACCTTGGGGTCGTGGCCGTTGGCCTGACCTTGACTGATGAACTGAGGCTTCATGTGGTCCAGTTTGTCCTTCAGTTTCTTACCCATAGCCTTGCGCAGGGTGTCGCTCTCGCCTCGGGTGAAGTTGGCCAGTTGGCGCGAGAGCAGCATCACCTGCTCCTGGTAGACCGTGATGCCGTAGGTGTCCTTCAGGTACTTCTCCATGCAGGGGATGTCGTACTCCACGGGCTTGCGGCCCTGCTTGCGGTCGATGAAGTCGGGAATGTAGTCCATCGGGCCGGGACGGTAGAGGGCATTCATGGCGATGAGGTCCTCGAAGACGGTGGGCTGCAGTTCGCGCAGGTACTTCTGCATACCGGCCGATTCGAACTGGAACGTACCCACGGTGCGTCCGTCGCAGTAGAGTTGGTAGGTGGCGGGGTCGTTGATGTCGAGTTTGTCGACGTCCACCTCTATGCCCAGGCTGTCGCGGATGTTCTGCTGGCATTCCTTGATTTGGGACAAGGTCTTCAGGCCCAGGAAGTCCATCTTGATGAGTCCCGTGTCCTCGATGACCGAACCTTCGTACTGCGTGCACAGCAGTTTCTCGCCCGTGTCCTTGTCCTCAGCCGTCGAGATGGGCACCCAGTCGCTGACGTCGTCGCGACAGATGATAACGCCGCAGGCATGAACCCCCGTATTGCGGACGTTGCCCTCCAGTTTCTTGGCATAGCGGATGGTGTCGCGCAGGAGCGGGTCGGGCGACGACTCGGCCTGTTGCAGTTCGGGCACCACGCTGATGACGTTCGGCAGGTTCAGTTTCAGCGTCTTGCCGTTGACCTCGGGCATGCGGTCGGGGACCAGTTTGCACAGGGCATTGGCCAGGTCCAGCGGCAGTTTCTCCACGCGGGCCACGTCCTTGATGGCCAGTTTCGTGGCCATCGTGCCATAGGTGATGATGTGGGCCACCTTCTCCTCGCCGTACTTCTGGGTCACCCACGAGAGCACCTTGCCGCGCCCGTCGTCGTCGAAGTCGACATCGATATCGGGCAGCGATATGCGGTCGGGATTCAGGAAACGCTCGAACAGGAGGTCGTAGCGGATGGGGTCGATCTGTGTGATGCCCAGGCAGTAGGCCACCGCACTGCCGGCAGCCGAACCACGCCCGGGACCGACACTGACGTCGAGTTCGTGGCGGGCGGCATTGATGTAGTCCTGCACGATGAGGAAGTAGCCCGGGAAGCCCATCGTCTTCATGACGTGAAGTTCAAAAACGAGCCGTTCCATCACATCCTCGGGCACCGGGTCGCCATAGCGGCGCTTGGCACCAATCATGGTCAGGTGGGCCAGATAGTCGGCTTCCAGTTTCAGGCGGTAGAGTTTCCCCACACCGCCCATTTTGTCTATCTTCTTACGGGCCTCCTCTTCGCCCATCACCACATTGCCGTGCTCGTCGCGTGTAAATTCGTCGAAGAGTTGTTCGTCGGTATAGCGTTCGTGGTACTGCGCCTCCGTACCGAAGTCCTCGGGAATCTCGAAGTTGGGCATGATGGGAGCGTGGTCGATGTCGTACTGCTCCACCTTGTCCAGGATTTCCAGCGTATTGGTCAGCGCCTCGGGCACGTCGGCAAACAACTGGGTCATCTCCTCGCGCGTCTTGAACCACTCCTGCTTCGAGTAGAGCATGCGCTTGGGGTCGTCCAGGTCGCGGCTGGTAGCCAGGCAGATGAGGCGGTCGTGGGCCTCAGCGTCGTCTTCGTCCACGAAGTGCACGTCGTTGGTGCAGATGACCTTGATGTCGTACTTCCGAGCCAGTTCGATGAGCACCCGGTTCACCTCCTGCTGTATGGGGAAGGTCTCGCGGTTGGCGCGCTGCGTGGGATTGGTGACGGGGTGGCGCTGCAGTTCCAGGTAGTAGTCGTCGCCGAAGAGGTTCTTGTACCACCGGATGGTCTCCTCGGCCCCCTCCATGTCGCCACGATGTATCTTCCGGGGCACCTCACCGGCTATGCAGGCCGAGCAGACGATGAGTCCCTCATGGAAGCGCTCCAGGTCGGCACGGTCGGTACGCGGGCGGTTGTAGAAGCCGTCGGTCCACGCGCGCGACACCAGTTTCACCAGATTGTGGTAGCCCACCTGGTTCTTGGCCAGCACGATGAGGTGGTAGCGCACGTTGTCGCCCAGGTCCTTGTCCTTCGACTCCTTGTTGCGGTAGGCCACATACATCTCGCAGCCGATGATGGGCTTGAAGGGTTCCAGGCCCTGCTCCTTGCGCTCCTTGTTCAACTTCTTGCACGAGTTGAAGAACTCCTTGATACCCATCATGTTGCCGTGGTCGGTAACGGCCATACCACGCATACCGTCGGCGGTGGCCTTCTTCAGCAGTTTCGAGATGCTGGCCTGTCCGTCGAGCAGCGAGTATTGGGTGTGCACATGCAGGTGCACGAAATCAAGTGCTGACATATCTCAAATGCAATTTTGGGATAAAGTTACGTCACTTTCCTGAATAACGCAACTTTAGATGTCATTTTTTAGTAAAAAGTATGCAAAAAAGGAATCTTTTGCCCATCAAGTGTTGCACGATTGGGACAAAACAATTAACTTTGCAGATTGATGGGCAATATATGCCCCGATATCGTAACATGGGAAAACGTTTACGGCGCTTGCGCCAACTTAGAATACACAGCGAGGGCACGCACATTCTTGTCACTTCGGCCATCTTCATTGTGGTCGTCTGTGTGGCACTCCATTTCTTTTGCTCATCGCACATCCCCGTCATTGTCTTTGCCGTGCCGGCGTGTCTGGTCTATGCGCTGACGGTTAACTTCTACCGTTGTCCCATCCGCAAGTTCGAGGAGGACACCACAGGCATCGTCGTTGCTCCGGCCGACGGCAAGGTCGTGGTCATCGAGGAGGTGGACGAGCCCGAATATTTCCACGACCGCAGGCTCCAGGTGTCCATCTTCATGAGCCCGCTGAACGTGCACGCCAACTGGATTCCCGTGGACGGACGCGTCCGGCTGGTGCACCACTACGAC
>JAFSXQ010000036.1 GCA_017444005.1 Bacteroidaceae bacterium
CAACGTCTGTTCGTATGCGTTCAGTATCGTCTCCGTCTGCTGGGCGCTGTCGCCCTCGCTGGAGGTAAATCCCATGTGCCACAGATGCCGGTAGCCGTTGTGACTGGCCGTGACGGTCCCGTGCTCCACGGCCAGTTGCATGTCGCTGACCATGTAGAGCCAGACGGCCACCTTCGAGCCGTCGAGCGGTTGCTGCTGGATGATGGAGATGGCCACCTCGGGCTGCTCTCGCATCAGGGGCTGCTGGTTGGTGCTGTCGGACAGGAAGTAGCGCTTCAGCACATACTGTGCCCCTTCGAATCCGGGTGTGCCCGGCAGGCGGTCCTCGGCCTGATAGATGCGCTGCAACTGGGTGGCGAACATCTCATCGCGCGGGTCGACATGCAGCATCACGTGCCACTCCCTCACCCCGTCTTCGGGGGCGAACAAAGCATATTCGACCGCAACGCCCAAGTCCTCAAAATATATCGTCTTATAATTCATAGCGTGCAAAGGTACAAAAATAAGTTGAAAGTTGAAAATTGAAAGTTGAAAATTAATACTTCAATTTTCTAATCCCTATTCCCTAATCCTCTAATCCCTATTCCCTAATCCTTTTATCCAATCGTCAATCAGTTGCCGCACCTCCGTCAGGTTCTCCTTGAACTGACTGGACAGGACTTCCGTGTGGTTGTAGCCCAGGATGTCCTCGCCCCCCTCGTTCAGGATCTGTCGCATGAGCGAGCCCTCGGCATCGCCGCCCACCACGCGCATCATACCCTCGCGCCGTGTGCTGGGCACATCCACCAGGTTGGCCAGAGCCTGCCCCCCGGTCAGGTTCAGACCGGCTGCACTGCGTCCGTTGCCGCCGTGGCACTGGATGCAAGCCACGTTGAACAGCCCCATCTGCAAGGCACCGAACCGACTGACATCGACGTGTCCCAGTTCCATGCGGATGGTGTCGCCCGTGTCGGCATAGTCCTCCAGGTTGACGCTAGCCAGGGTGATGATGCGCTCGCGCAGACGGTTGGTGATGGCCAGTTCGACGGTGTTCACCGCCTCGTCGATGTTCGACAAAACCAGTTCCACCCGTGTGCCGTCGGCCGTGGTGTTGGGCAACGAGCGCACCACCTGGGCGTAGTTGTCGCCCGTGGTGAAGCCCGCCAGCGACACCGAATAGCGGCTCTCCCACGTGTCGACACCCGACAGCGTGGCCGTCAACTTCACCGTGCGCCCGCGTTCCGCCGTGGAATATTCCTGCTCCACGATGTCGCCCGAGTCGCACGCCGCAAGGCACAGCGATACAATGCATAATGCACAATGCATAATGCATAATGTGTTGCGCATTATCGTCCTTTTTATTTTATTCCCCATATTCCTATTATTTATTATGCATTATGAATTGTACATTATGAATTATGAATTATGCATTACGAATTATGAATTAACTTTAGAAACTGAATTGGAGTTGCACGGAAGCGTGGTGGGTAGCGATGCCCAGGTCGTCGTTGTCGCGGTCGAGTTGGGTCTCGTGTCCGTAGCGGCCCGTGAACTGGTACATGGCCGAGAGTTTCAGGTGCACCCGCGGGATGTAGTAGTTGCAGACCACGGCTGGCATGTTCAGGAAGCCGTCCTTCCCGCTGCCGTTGCGATCCATGAAGTCGTAGCGCAGGCCCAGTTGCACCGTGGGGATGACGAAGTAGCCCACCTGGCCGTAGGCGCCCCAGTAGTTGAACGTGTCGTCAATCTTCTGCCGTTTGGTGAAGCCCACGTGCATCCAGTAGGCCTCGGCACCCACGTACCAGCGGTTCAGCAGCATCGAGAACTCGGCACCCAGGCGGGCGTCGTTGGTGCTCTCGCTTTCGCTCTCCACGTTCAGTCCGCCGCTGACGCCGAACTGCATGTGGCGCCCCTTCAGCATGCGGGCGTTACCCTGCGTGGCGGGCATCTGGCCCCAAGGCATGAAGGTGAGCCGTCCGGCATAGAGCAGCGAGGGGATGTGCCAGTCGTCGGAGAAGGTCTTCGTGGCCGTGTTCACGCTGGAACCGCTACCGTTCCACAGGCCCACCTCGTAGCCCATGAGCCACTGTGAGCCCCGTTTCAGCGATGCGGCCCCGTGGAACTCTACGCCCAGGTCGAAGCCGGTGCCGATGTTGGGGGTGACGGCGTTCAGCGTGTGGGGCATGATGGTGGAGGCCGTGAGCGACGTGGGCAGCACGGGGAACAAGGTCTCGCCCAGGGTGGTCAGATAGGCGTGGGTGAAGGGTGTCTTGAACTTACCGGCGCGGAAGCGTGCGGCGGGGCTGATGCTGTAGTCCACCCAGGCCTGCTGCAGGATGTCGGCCCCCTTGGCGGCGGCGTTGATGCTGAGGTTGTAGTCCAGCCGGCCGAACGTCTTGCCCGTGAAGCCCAGGATGGCGTAGGGCATGGCGAAGCCGGAGTTGGCCACGTTGTCCTGGTTGTAGGCCTTGTCCAGGCCCTCGTCGTCGTAGTAGTTCAACTGGCCGCGCGTCTGCAGCATCAGGTAGGGCTTGAAGACGAACTTGCCGTTCTTCGACTGCAGGGTGAAGCCGCGGTCGTCGGCAATGCCCAGCACGCCGTTCTCCATGTCGATGTGCCCCTGGGCCGGAGCCTCAACGCCCTGCACGACATCGCCGTCAGCCTCCTCAGCATGCAGGGGGAGCAGCGTGGCCGAAAGCAGTAGCATATAGCATAAATTTTTCATACAATATTTGTTTTTTTACAGTTCCTGTTATTCCGTGGCCGGAACGGGTTACCGATGTTATTGCCGGAAGATTACTAATCTTATCGCCGGAAGATTACTAATCTTATGGCCGAAAGATTACTAATCTTATTTTTGCCCCTTCACGACCCTCATTTTCTCGTCTCTTTACATTTTTTCCGAAATCATTACAAACTCTCCACGAACTTCAGCAGGGCCTGGCGGTCTTCGCGGTCCATCCGTTTGAAGAGGTTCTTGGAGGCTTCGCCCTCGCCGCCGTGCCAGAGGATGGCCTCCTGCAGGTTGCGTGCGCGGCCGTCGTGGAGGAAGTAGGTGTGGGCGTTCACCTTCTCCTGCAGTCCGATGCCCCAGAGCGGCGTGGTGCGCCACTCGTTGCCGCGGGCCAGTCCGCTCTGGTAGTGGTCGTCCAGTCCCACGCCCATGATTTCCGACCCCATGTCGTGCAGCAGGTAGTCGCTGTAGGGGTGGATGGTCTGGCTGCCCAGCCAGGGCAGTTCCGTTCCGTTCAGGAGCGTGGTGCCGCGCGGACGGGTGTGCAGGGTGGTGACGTGGCAGAGGTGGCACCGGGCTTCATAGAACATCCGTTCGCCGATGGCTATCAGTTCGCGCTCCGAGAGGCGGCGCCCCTTGTAGGTGGTCTGCGTCGTGGTACTGCCCAGGCGGCGGGCCGGAACGCCCAGCCCATGGAGATAGTAGTCCACGTCCTCCATGTCCTCGGTGCCGATGTCCAGTTTGTCGTAGAGCAGGCCCATCATCGACCCCTCGCTCATCTGGCTCTGCCCCTCGCATATCTCCTCGGGGTAGCGGCTGTTGGTGACGCCCATGTCGCTGCTGAAGCCCAGTTCGACGGTCAGGTCGGCGTGCTGCGCCTTGTTGCCGGAGAGGCCCAGTTGCAACTTGCCCCGCTCCGTGATGTAGTTGGCGCGGCCCGAGATGCCGTATTCGGGGTAGTTCGACCGCGCGGCCAGGGCCTCTATCTCGTCGCGGTCGAGGGCCATCATCTGGCCCATACCGACGTGGCGCAGCGGAATGCGCACGGTGCAGAAGAGGTCTTCGGGCCGGATGGGTTCGCCGCTGTCGCGGTAGTTGGGCTGATACCATTCGGTGATGGTGTACTCGGGGTAGACCAGTTCGTAGGGCTCACCGTCGGGGAACTGGAACTGCTCGGCGTGCCAGCGGCATTCCAGTTTGCCCTCGGCCGTGACACCCATGATGCTCTGGTCGTGGACGACGCGCCCGTAGTCCTGGAAGAAGGCGCCGTTCTTGCGGGTCACGTAGACCAG
>JAFSXQ010000037.1 GCA_017444005.1 Bacteroidaceae bacterium
CCGGCCTCGATGTCGTTCATCAGCCCGGTGATGGTGCTGTGGGGGGCGATGAGGCCCGAGAGGTCGAGCCAGTCGCCCTCGCCGGTCGGTGCCTCGGGGGCCAGGGCCGAGGCCAGGTCGGCATGCTCGGGGGTGAACCCCTCGCCACAGACCTTCTCCAGGCGCGAGATGAGGGAGTTGCCCAGGAACTTGCGGATGGCCATGCGGTAGAGTTCGATGCCGCGCTCCAGGGCCGTGTGCTTAATCTTGGCGCTCTGGTAGGTGTAGGTGTCGCTGGTCAGGCCGGACAGGGCACGCAGGCGCTGCAGCACGTCCAGGCCCTGCAGCATCTTGTCGATGGTGTAAGGCGAGAGCAGGTTGAAGTTCACCAGATCCAGCCTTCCCTCGGGGGCACGTTTGTCGCGCTTGGGCCACTTCTGCGCGTCGCGGATGGTGCCCACGGAGCGCAGGTTGACGGCGGGTGCCAGCCACGTCTCGCCGTTCTTCTCTATCAAATAGGAGAAGGGCAGGGCCGAGGTGTCGGGGTTGGTGCTGTGGCGGCCCATGACGAGGGAGAAGGCGCCGATGCGCGCCGGCCACAGGATGTAGGAGTCCGATGCCGTCTTGGCGCCGCGCTCCAGGGCGCCCTGGTGGATGGGCCCCAGTTTGTACATGTGGTTCGACTGGTTGGAACCCGAGCCGGCGTTCATGAACGAGAAGATGCCGGCGATGAGTAGGGTGGACTTGTGGTGCGTGACCGTGAAGGGGCCGGCAAAGATGGCGCAAGCCTCGCCGTTCTCCTCCTGGCAGTTGCAGAAGAAGAGCGAGTCGCTGGCCGAATAGCCGTGCCCCAGCATGCAGGCCTGGCCCACGTAGACGCGGGTGAGCGTGGCGCAGTCCTCCACGCTGCTGCCGTCCTGCACGATGAAGTCCTCGGCAATGACGCCGTAGCCGATGTGCACGGGCGACTGCTCGTGCGACATCAGCGAGCCGTTCTTCAGTTTGCCGGCTCCCTCAATCTTCGCGTACGGGCCCATGTAGATATTCTTGATGTAGCCCGTGTCGACGATGGTGCTGTGGTGGCCGATGGTTCCCACCGACGAGCGGCTCACCTCCGTTATCTCGTTGGCGAAGTGCTTCAGACGCTCTATCAGGCGCGGGCGGTGGCGGTACATGGCCTGCATGTAGGCCTCCTGGGCGGTCAGTTGGTTGTGGATGGTCACCTCGCGGCCTCCCGTCTCGTTCAGCACGCTCACCTCCACGCCGTTGCCGAAACTGGAGGGGCCGTCGCAGATGATGATGTCGACGTTCTCGATGAACGAGTTGTCGCCAATCTGGTAGTTGGCGATGTAGTTCTTGATGTTCTCGATGCAGCAGTCGTCGCCAATCGTCACGTTGTGCAGCGTGGCGTGGTAGAGGCCCGAGTGCTTGCGCATGCCGCCGGGCATGGTGAAGGCCTTCTCGAAGCGGCCTATGCGGCACTCGCCCGAGAAGCGCACACTGCGTATGTACTTCAGATTCGTGTCGGGATGCACGCTGATGGCGTCCCAGTCCTCGGCCGAGCAGGCCTGCTGCTCCAGTTGCGTTATCTCCGGTGCTGTCAGTTTCCGATATTCTGTCTTCATTCTTATTTCTTAATTCTTAATTTCTTCATGCAATACAATAAAATAACGCGCGATGCGTTCTTTTATTGTAAAACGTACCGGAAAAATGCTCATTCGTAATCCTTTTGTATGGTTGCGCCGCATCCTCCACCGCCGGGGCTACGGCATCCATTCGCCGTTTGCCTACTCGCTGGTGACGCAGGTGCTCTACACCCCGGGCGAGTACTATGCCGACGAGCGGCTCTATCCGTGCCGGGAACGACTGATGCATCCGCGCCGGACGGCTGTGCACCGGCTGATGTTCCGCCTGGCCAACCATTGGCAACCGACCGTCGTCAGCGCTCCTGCCGAACTGCACCCCTATCTGCACGAAGGGTGCCGCAGGGCACAACTCCAGGCCTGCCCGGAGCCCCTCGTGACCTTCGACGGCGGGCAGGGGCGGATGGTGGCCCTCGTCGACCTGCAGCACCATCGCGAAGCCTGGCGCCGGCTGAAGGATGAGCCCCAGGTGACCGTCACCTTCGACCTCTATGACGTGGGCCTGGCCATCTGCAACCCCAAACTGCAACATCAAGACTACATCATAAATTGGTAACTATGAAGAAAAGCAACGTATACACCCGCAGGGGCGACGACGGCACCACCGGACTGGTGGGCGGACAGCGCATCCCGAAGTCGCACACCCGCCTGGAGGCCTACGGCACGATGGACGAACTGAACAGTTTCGTGGGCCTGCTCCTGACCGAAGTCGACAACGCCGAAGACCGTGAACAACTGATTCGCATACAGAACGACCTGTTCTCCGTGGGCTGCGAACTGGCCACCATCGACCGCCCCGCACGCCACGCCGTCGCGCCCGACGACGTAGCCCGCCTGGAACAGGCCATCGACGAGATGGACGCCCTCTGCGGCGGCTGGAAGGGATTCATCCTGCCCGGAGGCAGCAGGGCCGCGGCCCTGGCCCACGTCTGCCGCACCATTTGCCGCCGGCTGGAACGCCGCATCTACGCCATCGACGACGGGGTGCCCACCGACCCTGCCTTGCTCCAATATATCAACAGGTTAAGCGACTACATGTTCCTTTTATCCAAGAAACAGAACTTTTTGTTGGGTGTGGAAGAAAATATTTGGCAAAATCGTTGATTATGTCATTCCTGTGTACTATCTTTGCACCCCGAAATCAGAAAATGCGTGATTCGGTATCGCTAAAAAGTAAATTGTTAAATAGGAAATAAGTAACAACTATGTATTGGACACTGGAATTGGCCTCGAAGCTCGAAGATGCTCCCTGGCCTGCAACAAAGGAGGAACTCATCGACTACGCCGTGCGCAGCGGGGCTCCTCTGGAAGTGATAGAGAACCTGCAGGAGATAGAGGACGAGGGCGAAATCTACGAAACCATCGAAGACGTCTGGCCCGACTATCCCACCAAGGAGGACTTCCTCTTCAACGAAGACGAGTATTAGGCGATAGATTTTAATCTAAGTGATTGAATATCAGCGAGACAAACAATTCCCATTTGTTCGTCTCGCTGATTTGGTTTGTTATAGTCCGCTCTATGCTAATGGCAAGGAGCCCATCATAGAAGAACAGGATGTATACCGCATAGAGATTCCTTATGTGCCAACTTTACAGACCACCGAGACTGAAAGGCGGACTGGAAACTACACAGGAAAAAATCCTTAGTCTTATCGAGGAGAATCCAAATGTATAGGTCCATGATTAAACGCCGAAAGCCGGAAATCTTGCGGCGTCGGGCGTTAAATGTGTTTTAATGGGGGCAGCGTCGGCACGAGACCGACGACTGCCTATCTAAACGAGAGAGATTCTATAGTCGATTCAATAGCCCATTCGTGAAGTGTCGACTGTCTTTGTCTTCTTTTCCTTGAAACCTCCGATGCGGTAGATGGCGGTCAGCGAGACATTGGGGTATTCCATCCACACGCGCATAGTATAATTTTGGTTTGCCAAACGAGAGTGGGTGATGACACGGCTATTGGTAATATTCTGGCCAGCCGCTATGACGCTCCATTTCTTATTATCAGAAGTCCAGCGGAGGGATGCATGGATTCGGAACATGGGGTCGATGTCGTAGACTCCCTGAATGGCCTTTGACTGGAAATGCGGATTAAGGATGAGACGTATGTCGTGACGCTGAGAGAACCGGATGGCCGTAGTAGAACTGAGTATGACCGTCAGTTGTATGCGGTCAAAAGGCAAGTCGAAGAAATGGTCGCTCTTGTCGTGACGGTAGTTGCCTGTGGCCATCACTGTCCCATTCAGCCATTTGCCTGCCGAGAAACGTGCCGATGCCTGTATGCCGTACACATTCATATAGTTGAAATTGGTTTCCTTCATGATGACTGCCATACGGTCAGAAGGCTGGTAGGCAAGTTGTACGGAGTAG
>JAFSXQ010000038.1 GCA_017444005.1 Bacteroidaceae bacterium
ACGTGGCTTCGGAGTAGAGGGAGTTGAAAATTGAAAATTGAAAGTTGAAAGTTGATTCTTCGCTTTGCTCGGAAGTGGATTGAGCCAGGTGCCGCCCAAGGTCCTCGATGGCTGCCGTCAGCCAATCGATGAGTTGGAGATTGTCGACCTGGTGTGTGATAGGCAGCATCTCCTGTGGCAGGGTGGGGTAGAAGGGATTCTTCTCCACCCGTTCCAGCGCGGTGGGTCGGAACGCTTGCGATTCCGCGTCGTAACCGTCCACTTGCAGGTCGAAGAGGGCTGACAGATAGCCGTAGACGGCGGTGTCGGTCAGCGGGTAGCCCATCGTCAGGTTCACCTCCGTGCCGTCGGGGATGGCGTGCAGGGTGGGGCGCATCAGGGCCTCGTCGCACAGTACCACGGCGGCTGAATGGCCGTCGTCCCATCCGCTCTTCTGGCGTTGCGCGTCGAACCACTGGGGCAGGTAGCGCGCCTGGGCATTGTCGGAGGCGGTGGACAGGATGCTTATTTGTTTCTGCTCGTCGATGAGGTTGTCGTAGATGTCGTCGGGGAGGGCGTTGGGGAACGCTTGCAGGTTGTGGCGCAGGAAGAGCCCGGCCTCGTGGGTCGTGTCCTGTGTGGTGTAGTAGACGTCATAGTCCCAGTAGAACAGGGCCTGCCCGTTGTCGCGCAGCATTGCAAACAGGGCTTCCTCCACCTCGTCGAGCACGTTGAAGCCGACGAAGGCGAATCGGTGAGAAGGGGCAAGGGGCAAGGGGCAAGAGGACACCTCGCGGTACAGCGCTCCTTTGTACATCAGCCCCTGGCGGCGCAGTTCGTCCTTCAGTTGGTGGTACATCTGGGGCATAGCCTGCCACATCTCGAGGAAGCGTTGTTTGAGTTCGGTCTGGTGCTCGGGATCGAAGTGCTCGAAGAACTGGCGCAGGGCCGTGATTTGTGTATCGTTGAGGTAGTCTATGCGGTCCATTGCGGCCAGTTCGGCCACGTTGGTGAAGAGTTTGTCGGCCGCCACCATGTGCTTGTCGATGTCGTCGAAGTCGTTCATCAGTATCTCGCCCCAACTGTAGAAGTCGTCGAGCGACGGGGCGCTGGGCACCAGGCGGGCGTAGATGGTATAGAGGGTGCAGACGTTGCGGATGGAGTCGCTGGGCGTGTAGGGCGAGAACTGCTGGAACAGTTCGTCGATGGTGACGAAGCGCGGTGCCCACACCGGTCCCTGGGCAATGTGTGAGAGGAACGACTTCATGTACAACTGCGCCCGCTTGCCGGGGAACACGATGGTGACGTCCGACAGGTTGTTGCCGAACCGCCCAATCAAGTCTTGTGCTACGTAATATAGAAACGGCTTCATCTCAATCTTCAATTTTCAATTTTCAATTTTCAATCTCCTCCACCTGGTTCCTGTATACGTACCACAGCCAGCCCTCCACCTTGTGGTTGGGATACATGTCTTGGAGTATGCGCATGTACTCGCGCACCTGGTCGGGATACTCCTCGCGGGGCCTGCCGAACTTGAAGTCGACGACGATGATGCGGTCGTCGGTTGTCATCACGCGGTCGGGCCTTCGCGTCACCAGACGGCCCGTTTCGGGGTCGGGCACCAGGATGTTGCACTCGTTGAACAGCCGGTAGCGGCCCGAGTACCAGTCGCGCACCCGTTCGTGATGCAGGCCACGCAGGGCCAGTTGGCGTATCTGCTGGGTCTGCTGTTCCGATTTCAGCACGCCCTGCTGGGCGAACTGGCGGATGACGCGGTCGATGTCGTCCGCCGTCGCTATCTGGCTGAATATGTAGTGCAGCAACTTGCCCTGCTCGATGTATTCCATGCGGCTTTCCCCCTCGGCCGGTTCGGAGGTGAGGTCGGCCGTGAAGGCCTGTGCCCGTCGGCTCTGGCGGAAGGAGAACACGCCCCCGTAACTGGCCATGCCTATGCGGACGGCACCCTCCTGTTCCGTCCCCGGCTCGATGCCTTCGGTGGAGGGCTGGGTGCCGAAGGTGTAGGTGGTCAGCGTCTGCGCGTCGTCGTCGGTCTGGCTGGCGATGCCCTCGACGCTGGGCAGGCAGCGGTGCATGAGGTCGGCAATGGTGATGTTATAGTTGTCG
>JAFSXQ010000039.1 GCA_017444005.1 Bacteroidaceae bacterium
GGCATGCTCTCCGCCTCCTATTCGAAGAAGGGCATGAGTTTCCTGGCACAGGCCAAGCGCTCAAAACTGATGGACTTCCGCAGCCAGCGCAATGTCGACCGTCTCTCGCGCGCGGCCTACATCAACCATCTGCCCGCCTTCACCATGGACCACACCTACGCACTGGCGGCCCTCTACCCCTACGCCACACAGCCCGACGGCGAATGGGCCGTGCAGGGGTCGGCTGCCTACACGTTCAAGAAGAAAACCAAGATGGGCGGCAAGTACGGCATGACCGCGAAGGTGAACTTCTCCCATGTCCGCGAAGGGGGCACAACCTACTATCAGGACGTGAACCTGCAACTGGAACGCAAACTGACGAAGAAGTTCAAACTGAACTTCATGTACATGAACCAGCGCTACAATAAGGGCGTCATAGAGGGCGAGGAAGGCATGGTGAACAGCAACATCTTCATCCTGGAGGGCAAGCACCAGTTCAACCGCAAGCACACGCTGCGCTTCGAGGGCCAGTTCCTGCACACACCCGACGACGAGAAGGACTGGCTCTACGCCCTGGTGGAATACTCCTTCATGCCACACTGGATGATAACCGTAGCGGACATGTACAACGTGGGCGTCACCGACCGCCACTACTATCAGGGCCTGGTGACCTACAACATCAAGTCCCACCGCATACAGTTGGGCTACGTGCGCAACCGTGCCGGCTTCAACTGCTCGGGTGGCGTCTGCCGCCGCGTGCCCGCCAGCCGGGGCGTGACGCTGTCGTATAACTACAACTTTTAGTTAGTTGAAAGTTGATAATTGAAAATTGATAATTGACAATTGATAATGAAGCGGATACTATTTCTCATTTTCTCATTTTCTCAATTTCTCGTCCTCTTCACCTCCTGCTCCCACATCGACGAGGACGAGCGGCTCATCTACGTGAAACCCGCAGAGGTGGCGCGCTGCGTGCTCATCGAGGACTTTACGGGTCAGAACTGCCTCAATTGTCCTAAGGCAACAGAGATGATACACCAGTTGCAGGAGGCCTATGGCAGCGACACTATAGTTGCTGTGGCCATTCATTCGGGCGACTTTGGATATATGCGAGGCGATCGCTCGCGACCCTACCCCTTGACAACAGATTTAGGCGACTCATACTTCCAGCACTGGAGCCTGAGCGCACAGCCCGTGGGTATGGTCAACCGCCGTCCGGCCAGCGACTATGCCGACTGGGGCACGCAGGTATTTGAAGAACGGAAGAAACTTTCAAGGGTAACTCTTTCGACTCTTACGCAGTACGATAACGAAAACCGTTCGGTCGACATCATTGTAACAGCAACCGGAGTTGATGGCACCCTCAACGGCAAGTTGCAACTGTGGCTCACCGAGGACAGCATCACCAGCGGACAGCGCATGCCCGATAATACGTGGAACGCCCAGTACCTCCACAACCACGTCCTGCGCGATGCCGTCAACGGCGCGTGGGGCACGGACTTTAGCATCCAGGAGGGCGAACAGAAGGAGCAGACCTTCTCCTACACCATCCCCGAGGACAAGGACTGGAAACCCGAAAACATGCATGTCGTCACCTTCGTCTACACCGACCAGGGCGTGGAGCAAGTCGACCTCGTGCCACTGGTCTATAACCTCAACGACGAGTGAAATTAAAATAATGAAGAGAGAATAATTAAGAATTAAATAAACTGCTTATGAGAAAACTTCTACTTTTAACTCTTTCGCTTGTGCTGGGCGCATCGGCCTTTGCACAGCCCATGCGCAAAATCGGCCCCATGAAGGCCGATCGCTCTGACATCATCCTCACCCAGCCCGAGGGCGAATTGCGCACCTACATCCGCACGGGTGGCTGCGTCGATGTCGTCAGCAGCCTCTTTGTCCACGACCTGCGACAGGACGGAACGTTTGCCCGCGTCGTCTTCTCCGACGATGGCAAGACGGCCTACTTCCAGAACATCATCTCGCGTGCCGCCACCGGGGCATGGGTGAAGGGCAACATCAAGGGCGACTCCATCGAGGTACCCTACGGACAGTTGGTCTACTGGTTTGACAACCCCGTGAACCAAGAAACGGGCAAACCCGAAGCCCCCTACGGGCTGCAACTGGCCGGAGTGACGATGAAGGGCGCACACACCGAATACACCGCCACCACCAAGGGCAGTGCCCTCTTCCTCATCCGGGGCGACAGCCTCGTGCTGGTCAACACCAGTGCCGACCTCAATGAGAAAAACATCACTGGACTTGGCCTCACTTACACCAACCAGTACGATGGCGAGTGGAGTTACTACATGGACTACGAGACCGTCTACCGCCAGGTTGACGACGTGCCCGTCACACCACCCGAGGGCGTCGTCACCGAGCGCTACTCCCTGACGCACGGCATCTACGGCCACTTCGTGGATGTAGCCTTCGCCCGCGGCAACGTCTACATCAAGGGCGTCTCGGACGACTACGTGCCCAATGCCTGGATTTGCGGTACGCTCGACGAAGAGACCAACAAGATTTACTTCCCCCGCCAGGTGGCCGGTTCCTATCAGGTCTACATGTTCTACTTCATCGGTGCCGACATGGAGAAGGTGGACGACTACTACGGCGGTCAGTACACCTACACGTTCAACCCCGACAGCACGGGCATCGTCTTCGACTACGACCCACAGACACGCAGTTTCTGGACGGAGCGCGGACTTGTGGTCAACAACGCCAAGGACTCGCTCGATCGCTTCGAACGCTACCCGAAGGCCACCTTCCGACCCTACACCGAGAAGGCCGGTACGCCCTCGGCTCCCCGCATCCTGAAAATCGACGACCAATTCTGGGCTCATGGCTACAAGACATCGATGATGGCGATGGAGGTTCCCGTCTGCGACGAAGAGGGCAACTTCATGGACCCCAGCAAGTTGGCCTATCGCCTCTACGTGGACGACGACGAACCCTACAACATCTATAAGGACGAGTATCCCAACATTCCTGTCGACGAGATAGAGGAGATACCCTACTATTTCACCGACAACCGCTATCTCTATCCCAAGGGCAACTTCATGTACATCTTCCAGAACGGCTTCGAGCGCATGGGCATCCAGAGCATCTACTACGGAGGCGGCGAGCGCCACGAGACGGGCATCTACTACACCGTCCCCAACTCGTTGCAGGACGATGGCGTGGAGGAATTTGTAAATAGTAAATCGTCAAATGGCAAACTGTTCGACCTCAGCGGACGCCAAATGCAGCATGCGAATTTGACGAAGGGATTATACATCAAGAATGGAAAGAAATATTTAATAAAGTAAAAGAGCGATGAAAAGAATACTGTTAGCCGCAGCACTGCTGATCGGCGTAGTCAACTTTCAA
>JAFSXQ010000040.1 GCA_017444005.1 Bacteroidaceae bacterium
GGGCAGCAGTAGGAGGTAGGCCACGAAGACCGGCGTACAGTGCACGTCGGTGCCGCGGAGGTTGAGTGTCCAGGCAATTTCGTCCAGTTGGGTGATGATGGTGGCATTGGCGCCTTTGTCACGCACCGCCTCGCGTATGCGCTGCATCTTGCTTTGTGCCGTCTCGCCGGCGTACTCCAGCGGCTGAATCTCGATGGGCGACGTGGGCAACTGGGGGCGGTCGGTCCAGAGGGCCGAGGCCGGTTCCACGTCGGTGCGCAGCGTCATGCCGGCGTTTAGGGCTGCGTTTTGCAGGCTCTCGGCGTAGCTCTGCGCCACGCACCATCCGTCGATGCCCACGGCCAGTTCCTCCCCGGGCTGCTGCTCCTGACCTATCCAGTCGATGAGGTCTTCTGCCGTGGCCACATTCCTGCGGCAGCGCACCACCTCGAAGGATGTGCCCGCCAGTTGCTCCTCGGCGGCCAGCCAGTAGCGGCTATCGGTCCACAGTGCGGCGCGGGTAGGGGTGACTACTGCGATGCCTGCCGAACCGTTGAAGCCCGAGACCCACTCGCGGGTTTTCCAGTGGTCGGGGACGTACTCGCCCGAATGCGGGTCGGTGCTGGGGAATATGTAGGCGCCGAGGTCGTGCTCGCGGAGCCATTGGCGCAGGGGGGTAAGGTCTTTCATAGTTTTTTCTTTATTAGATTTTCTAGATAGCCTAGATAGTCTAGATTTTCTAGGGTTTCTAGTTATTGCAAGAGTTTTACTATCTCTTCCAGCCACTGGCGGTCGGTGTCGTCGAAGGTGGCGAGTTCGGCGCTGTCGATGTCGAGGACGGCGATGACGCGGCCCTCGGCATCATGCAGGGGGACGACTATCTCGCTGCGGGAGGCCGAGGAACAGGCGATGTGGCCGGGGAACTGGTCGACATCGGGCACCACCTGGGTCTCGTCGCGGTCCCATGCCGTACCGCACACTCCGCGGCCTCGCCGGATGCGGGTGCAGGCCAGCGGTCCCTGGAACGGGCCCAGCACCAGCACCTGCGGGTCGGCCACTTTTCCGGTGGGGGAGGGAATGTCGTTGTCCACCACCCGGTAGAAGCCCGTCCACCAGAAGCGGAACGTTTCGTGCAGCATGCTGGCCACGTTGGCCATGTTGGCGATGAGGTCAGGTTCGTCCTCCACGACGCTCCGAATCTGTGGCAGCAGGGCGGCGTAGCGCTCTGTCTTATTGCCTTCTATGATGTTCAAATGTTCGGCCATAGGCGGTATTTTAGGATGTTTAACGTGCAAAAGTACTAAATATTTAAGAATTATCCGTATCTTTGTGCCGAAAATTATGAAACATTTGCTATTGACTGGGCTGTTGAGTCTCCTCGTCCTGCCCTCTGCGGCCGACAAGAAGGACACGGCCAACGTGATACTGAACGAAATCGTGGTGACGGGTCTGACGGGTAAGACACGCCTGGCCGAGTCGCCCCTGCCCTTCACTGTGGTCACGCCCCAGGCCCTGCAGTTCACCCCCAAGACCAACCTCATCGACGCCATCAGCCACCAGCCCGGACTGGCCCAGATAACCACAGGCACGGGCATCAGTAAACCCGTCATCCGCGGACTGGGCTACAACCGCGTCGTGGTGGTGGCCGAGGGCATACGCCAGGAAGGTCAGCAGTGGGGCGACGAGCACGGACTGGAGGTGGACGGCGAGGGCGTGTGGTCGGCCGAGGTGCTGAAGGGGCCCGCCTCGCTGATGTACGGCAGCGACGCCATGGCCGGTGTGCTGGTGATGCATCCGGCACCCGTCCTGCCCGAGGATGAGATGGAGGCCCGCGCCACAACGGAATACCAGAGCAACCAAGGCCTGATGGGCTATACCCTGAACTTTGCCGGCAACCGGGGCGGCGTGGTCTGGGACGGACGCTTCACCGACCGTTACGCCCACGCCTACCGGAACAGTCGCGACGGCCGGGTGCCCGGTTCGCAATACCGCGAGCGCGACCTCTCGGCCCTATTCGGCATGAACCGCCGCTGGGGCCACAGCCACCTGCGTTTCTCGTGGTTCCACGCGACGCCCGGCATCGTGGAGGGCGAGCGCGACGCGGCGACGGGCGGACTGGAGTGGCCCGATGGTGTCAGCCAGAAGACCTACCGGCTGACCTTGCCCTTCCAGCACGTCGACCACAAGAAACTGGTGGCCGACCAGTTGTTCTGGTTGCCCAAGGGCAGCCTGAAGGCTATTCTGGGCTACCAGCGCAACGGACGCAAGGAATTTGAGGAGGCGCGCGACGAGGCCGACCTCTGGCTCCTGCTCCACACACTGAACTACGACGTGCGCTACCAACTGGAGGACCTGCACGGCTGGCAACTCTCGACCGGCATCGGCGGCATGTACCAGCACTCGCTGAATCGGGGCGAGGAATACCTGATTCCCGACTACGACCTGTTTGACTTCGGCCTCTACGGTACGGCCACGCACCGCTGGGGCCGGTGGAACCTGACGGGCGGTGTGCGCGGCGACGTGCGGCGGATGCATGCCTCGGAACTCCTGGACGAGGGCGCCCTGCGGTTCCAGAATCTGGACCGGACGTTCTCCGGCTTCACGGCAAGCCTGGGAGCCGTGTACAACCCCGCCGACGACTGGAACGTGCGCCTGAACGTGAGTCGCGGTTTCCGTGCCCCGAATGTGAGCGAACTCTGTTCGAACGGTGTGCATGAGGGCAGCATACGCTACGAGGTGGGCAACGGCGACTTACGCTCGGAATACAGTTGGCAGACCGACCTGGGCATGGACTGGACCAGCCGCTACGTGGCTCTGCAGGCCTCGCTCTTTGCCAACCTGATAGACAACTACATCTTCCTGGGGCGCATGGGCAACGTCGTCACCGACGGCTACCGCACCTACCAGTACCGCCAGGGCGATGCACTGTTGTGGGGTGGGGAAGTGAGTCTCGACGTGCATCCCTGGCGCTCGCTGCACGTGCAGAACGGCTTTGGTTATGTGCGCGGAATGCGCCGCCACGCCGCGGCCTGCAAGGACTTGCCCCTCATTCCCGCCCCGCGCTGGAACTGCGACGTGCGCTACGCCTTTCGCCGCCCGTTCCAGGTGGCCCTGGGCATGGAGTATGACTTCCGCCAGAACCACTTCTTCAGCGAAGACGACACGGAGACGCGCACGCCGGGATACTTCCTGCTCTCGGCCTCGGTGGGCTACGAACTGCGCGTCCGCCACCGCCGCGTGGCCACTTTCCAACTCTCGGGCACCAACCTCCTGGACAAGGCCTACCAAAGCCATCTGAGCCGACTGAAATACGCCGACGTGAACCCCGTGACGGGACGCATGGGCGTCTGCAACATGGGGCGCAACATCTGCCTAAAAGCCGTTTTCTACTGGAATCATGTAAAATAATTCTTCATTCTTATTCTTAATTCTTAATTATTTCGTATATTTGCGTGTGAAAACAACAAATAACCATTAAAAACATACACAATTATGGCATTTTTGACTAACGAGAAACTTGTAATTGTTGGTGCCGGCGGCATGATTGGCTCCAACATGGTGCAGAGTGTCCTGATGCTGGGCCTGACCCCTAACATCTGTCTGTACGACATCTACGAACCCGGTGTGCACGGCGTCTACGACGAGATGTGCCATTGCGCCTTCCCCGGTGCCAACCTCTCTTACACGGTTGATGCGAAGGAAGCCTTTACCGGTGCCAAGTACATCATTTCCAGCGGCGGCGCTCCCCGTAAGGAGGGCATGACCCGCGAGGACCTGCTGAAGGGCAACTGCCAGATTGCAGCCGACTTCGGCGAGAACATCAAGAAGTACTGTCCCGACGTGAAGCACGTGGTGGTTATCTTCAACCCCGCCGACGTTACGGCACTGACCGCACTCATCCACAGCGGCCTGAAGCCCAACCAACTCACCTCGCTGGCCGCTCTGGACAGCACCCGCCTGCAGCAGCAGTTGGCCCAGGAGTTCGGTGTACAGCAGGACAAGGTGACCAACGCTTACACCTACGGCGGTCACGGCGAGCAGATGGCCGTCTTTGCCAGCAAGGCACTCATCGACGGCAAGCCCCTCTGCGAACTGCCCCTGTCGGCAGACCGCTGGGCCGAGATTAAGCACATGACCACTCAGGGCGGCTCGAACATCATCAAACTGCGTGGCCGTTCTTCCTTCCAGAGCCCTGCCTACCAGGCTGTGAAGATGATTGAGGGCGCTATGGGCGGCGAACCCTTCCGCTGGCCCGCCGGTTGCTACGTGAACTGCGACAAGTGCGGCTTCAAGAACGTGATGATGGCCATGCCCAGCGTTATCGACAAGGACGGCGTGCACTTCACCGCTCCCGAGGGCACTCCCGAGGAAATGGCTGCCCTGCAGGCTTCGTACGAGCACCTGCAGAAGATGCGCGACGAAATCATCGGTCTGGGCATCATTCCCGCCGTTGAGGAATGGGGCAAGGACAATCCCAACCTGTAAAACAACCATTTACTAACTAAATCCTATTTGTCGGAGCCGCATTGGGGGACGTCCCTCTCTGCGGCTCTTTGTTTAGCAATCGTAATGCATGGGAGATAGTGTTATGCGAAACAACATTCTGGTCATCGTCGTCTTTATCCTCCTTGCCGTGCTGGACTTTGTGCCCATGCCGTTCCCGGCCCGGATGATTCTGCCGCTGCTCTGGCTCACGCTGTGTGCCCTGTACCGGAGACAATGGGCGCTGACGGCGGCCCTCTTCTTCTCCTTCCTGGGCGATGTGATGGGATGGCAACATGAACTTATCCCTCAGATAGGCTTCTTCGCCCTCGCGCAAATCACGTACATCGCGATTTTCAGCCTGTTGCTGCCTCCAAAGAAGACTTGGCCCCGACGGGTTCGGATATGCCTCTTGGCACTCGTGGCATTGGTGTACGCCATAGCGATGAACTGGATATTCCCGCGTGTGGAGGACCGTACCATCGCCTGTGGGATAGCCGTCTACGCCGTATTGCTGTTGGGAATGTGCTATTCGGCCCTGCGGCACAGGAATGTCTGCCTAATCGCGGGTGCCATGCTCTTTGTCGTTTCAGACTTCATCCTGGGCATCCACCTGTTCGTGCAGCGCATGCCGCATTCCACCCTCTGCATCATGGTGCCCTATTATCTGGGCCAGTTGTTGCTCTTCATCGGCGTACAGGCGGAACGGAGTAAATAATATGGTATAGCGCACGTGTGTGCCCGTACGTGCACACGTATGCGCACGTGTTGGCGGAAGATTAGTAATCTTACAGGCGAAAGATTAGTAATCTTATGGGCAGAAGATTAGTAATCTTATCGGCGAAACATTAGTATGGTGTCATAAAACGCACCCTTAGGCCCCCTCGGGAAAGAATCTTGGGGTAGATTGGATAAAAAGGCGGCGAAAAAGTTTGCAGTTTGAGAAAAACTCCGTAACTTTGCAGCCGCTAATTATGGACGATAGCACAGAAACTGATTAAATAACAACAATAAAAACCAAGAAAAAGAAATGATTGTAGTACCTGTAAAAGAAGGCGAGAACATTGAACGCGCCCTGAAAAAGTTCAAGAGAAAGTTTGAGAAGACTGGTGTAATGAAGGAACTCCGTGCCCGTCAGCAGTTCGACAAACCCTCTGTTCTGAAGCGCCTGGCCAAGGAACGTGCCGTATACGTTCAGCAACTGAACCGCGTAGAGGAGTAATCCGGGTGTGGGTCGACGGCTTCCTCGCCTATCTGGAGAGCGAATGTAACCGCTCGAGGCTGACGGTGGAAACCTACCGGACGAGTCTGGAAGAGTTCCACCGGGACCTGAAGGCACGGGATGAGTCGCTTGAGTGGAGCGATGTTGACAGCGACTTGGTTCGCGACTGGATGGTGGGGCTGATGGAACGGGGCAATTCGCCTCGCACCGTATGCAAGAAACTCAGTTCGCTGAAAACCTTCTACCGTTATCTGTTGCGGAGCGGGTTGATAGAGACGGATCCGGTGCATGCCCTGCAAGGGCCCAAGAAGGAGAAGACGCTGCCGCAATTCGTCCGCGAGACGGAGATGGACCAGTTGCTCGACGGGAACTATTTCCCCGACACGCTGGAAGGCACGCGCGACCGACTGCTGCTCACCCTGCTCTACGAAACAGGCACCCGGCGCTCCGAGGTCTGCGGACTGGACTGGACAGATGTCGACCTTGCGGGACAGCAACTCCGGGTGACCGGTAAACGAAACAAACAGCGGGTGATACCCTTCGGTCCTGAGTTGCGCGACGCGTTGCTCGACTATCGCCAACAGTTGGCGCAGTTGCCGGAGGGGACGGTGGAGGAAAAACCGGTTTTCGTGGGGCTGAGGAAGGGCAAGCGCATGACGGCGGAGCAAGTGTACACCGTAGTTCATCGCTATCTGTCGCAAGTGACAACGCTGAAGCGCCGCTCCCCGCACGTACTTCGCCACTCGTTCGCCACCGCGATGCTCAACCATCAGGCAAACCTGCAGAGCGTGAAGGAGTTGCTCGGACACGAAAGTCTCGCTACGACGGAGATATACACAAATACGACCTTCGAGGAACTTAAACGAATGTATAACCAGGCTCATCCAAGGGCCAAAAACAACTGAAGATTATGGAAATCAAGATTCAGACCATTCACTTCGAGGCTGGAGAGAAGTTGCAAGACTACATCCAGAAGCGTGTATCGAAACTCGAGCGTTTCTCCTCCGAAATCAAGAAGGCGGAAGTCTCGCTCAAGGTGGTGAAGCCCGAAACGGCCATGAACAAGGAGGTCTCCCTGCGACTGGCAGTTCCCGGAACCGAACTCTTCGCACAGAAGGTGGCAGATACCTTCGAGGAGGGCGTGGATCAGTGCTGCGATACCCTGACACGCCAACTCGAAAAGTACAAGGATAAGAAAAATCGCTAAAAAAAACGGCAAAACGTTTGGCGGTTTCGTAAATATTGCCTAATTTTGCAGCCGATTAGCGAGGAATCGCCTTTAAGTCGGCTCGCAAACGCCTCTTTAGCTCAGTTGGCCAGAGCACGTGATTTGTAATCTCGGGGTCGTTGGTTCGAATCCGACAAGAGGCTCAACCTTACGGAAGGGTGGTTACCAGAGTGGCCAAATGGGGCAGACTGTAAATCTGCTGGCTTACGCCTTCGGTGGTTCGAATCCATCACCACCCACTTGACATACTGAACAACGCGAGAAATCGCGGAAAACGTTCCAAGTGCGAAATGCGGAACTTTCGTGCAAACCGAGTGCAGAGGCAAACGCGTTTGACTATGCCGAGGTGCAGCCGAAAGAACCACAAAATCCGCACACGGATTTTGCGGAAGTAGCTCAGTTGATAGAGCACTAGCCTTCCAAGCTGGGGGTCGCGGGTTTGAGCCCCGTCTTCCGCTCAAAAACAAAAGCGACGCTGCTTTAGCTCAGTGGTAGAGCGCATCCTTGGTAAGGATGAGGTCCCGAGTTCAAGTCTCGGTAACAGCTCTTGAGAAAACGACGATTTAAATCGAATCATTTATTAATAAAACAATAAACAAAGAAAAGCTATGGCTAAAGAGAATTTTGTGCGCACCAAACCGCACGTTAACATTGGTACAATTGGTCACGTTGACCATGGTAAGACTACTCTGACCGCTGCTATCACCACTGTGCTGGCTAAGGCTGGTCTTTCTGAGGTTAAGTCTTTCGACCAGATCGACAATGCTCCCGAGGAGAAGGAGCGTGGTATCACTATCAACACTGCACACGTTGAGTATGAGACTGCTAAGCGTCACTACGCTCACGTAGACTGCCCGGGACACGCCGACTATGTGAAGAACATGGTAAC
>JAFSXQ010000041.1 GCA_017444005.1 Bacteroidaceae bacterium
GTTAATTTACGCAGTATTCAGGGAGAAGCGGCAATAATCTGCGGGATTTTTTGTACCTTTGCCGGCGATTAGTAAAACAGATAAATCGGAATTTATATGGACATTGAAGAAGTAAGAGATTTTGCACTTGGTCTGAATGAGCAAGTGACGGAAGAATTGTTTGCCGAGCAATGGATTTCTTGGCGAATTGCAGGCAAATGGTTTCTGCTGATGCAGTTGGATGCACCCGAGCCGCGTGTGGCTGTTAAATTGAAGCCTGATGTCGGTGCTGCTCTGCGTGAGCAGTACGAAGGTGTAAAACCTGCCTATCACATGAACAAGGTGCATTGGAGCGACCTTTATTTGAACCGACTGGATGCAGACTTCGTGAAGCAGCAGATAACGGCATCGTATCAATTGGTCGTGAGCAACTTGCCAAAAAAACTGAGAATAAACTAAATTCCAATTTAGCGAGATAATTAAATGAAATTGAAGAAAAGAAAAATCAATTCACAAAAGGATAGATAATAAATACGATAGTATATATGACGCAATTTTTCTTACAATTGTTGTTGCCCTTGGAGGCTTAGGGGCTGCTGGCTATCATATCCCGATGCATCGCATGGGAAAGTCTGAAGTGTGTCATAACAAGTTCTCGTATGGACTTATGTTGGTTTTGTCCCTTCTGTGCTTGGCCTTGATTGTAGCAACTATAGCAAAGTGAAATGGAGAAAGAGAAAGTCAGCATAGGCCTGATCATATTCGACTTCGATGGTACGCTCGGTGATACCCGTCGGAACATCGTTACAACTATGCAGATGACTATCGCTTGGTTAGGATTGCCCAGCCGTAGCGATGCTGAATGTGTCTCTACGATTGGGCTTCCGCTGCATGGATGCTTAGAAGCGTTATTCCCCGATACGGACAAAGAAACGATCCAGCAATGTACCGACACATACAGACGAATTTTCCAGGAAAACCTACAGACTATCAAACCGCAGACATTCCCCAAAGTGATAGAAACACTGTCTGCATTAAAGGGCATGGGACTCACACTTGCCATAGCATCTTCTCGTAATCATGCATCTTTAGTGGAACTGACACATGATTTGGGCATTTCTGACGTTGTATCCTATCTGATAGGGGCTGATGACGTGAAGAGGGCAAAGCCAAATCCAGAACCAGTCTTGAATATTCTTGATGCCTTAGGATATGAAGCCAATCAAGCGATAGTAGTCGGCGACCTGGCCGAGTTCCTCATGTCCTCCCGTGGCCGCTTCATCAGCGGTGCCGACCTGCTCATCGACGGCGGTGCAACTCGGCTATCTGTTCCTGGTCGGTCACGATGCTATCGGATAAAATTAGTGTACAGCGTCTCGGGCTCCACGCCGTTCCGTTCCAACTCTCCTGCCACCACCTCCAGCGCCGTCTGTGTGCAGCCGTGGGCGTGTGGACTTCCGTTAATGGAACACGTCGGCATCGGGCAGCAGGGCTTTGATTTTGGCGGCCACCACCTCCGTGTTGCCCAGTTTCAACTCACGGATGCTTCCGTTCACATAATTCTCTCCGCGACGAGAGTAGTACGCAATCAATGTCTTTGCCATTTTCGATTTCTGTGTTACACATTTTTCGGGGGATTTTACCAAAATTGCGACGAGGGGTGGTCGAAGCCTTCGCCTGCGGCGTGGATTGCCGGATGAACTCCTGCGTCACGTAGATGGCCTCTACGTGGAAGTCGTCGCTTGCGGTCAGGTTCCTCAGCAGTTCGCCCCGGCTGGGGATAATCATGCAGTCGCCCGAGGCAAGGCGGTGCTGGCGTCCGTTGAATTCGAACGTGCACCACCCTGCTGAGCAATAGACGTGCTGTGCCGTCGTCACAGGTCAGATGCTATCTAGTCTGTTTGACAGGTTTGCAGCCCAGGGACAGCAACCACCCCGTGAGGACACTCACCACGAGGCCGATGAAGCCGTAGAGCATGAAGGACGTGTCGGTGTACTGGTTGAGCAGTAGCACGACAACCTCGCCTACCACGAACCCAATGAGGGCTGCATGGCCGTTGACACGTGGCAGGAACAGTCCCATGAAGAACAGTCCGCCCAGGCCGGAGGACAGCAGGCCGAGGATGGTGTTGAAGTGGTCGAGCAGCGACATGATGTTCCAGGTGGCCATCATCAGGGCCACGCCCATGCCAATGACACCGCTGATGACGCACGTCCAGCGAGCCACGCGCAGCATCTCACGGTCGCTGACCGTGGGGCGGAAACGTTTCCAGAAGTCGATGCTGAAGGCCGTCGAGACGGAGTTGATGTTCGAGGAGATGGTGCTCATCGTTGCGGCGAAGATGGCGGCAATCAAGAGTCCGGCCAGGCCCTGCGGCATCTGGCTCATCATGAAGAAGGGGAAGATGGTGTCGCCCTTGTCCATCGTGAAGTCCAGTTCCATGGGATGGGTCTTGTAGAACGTGTAGAGACCCGTACCGATGAAATAGAAGGCGATGCTGATGAAGACGCTCATCACACCGTTCATCCAGATACTGCGTTTGGCGCTGTCTACATCCTTGGTGGTCAGATAACGTTGTATGACGGTCTGGTCGGAGGTGTAGGAAATGAGGTTGTTGGCCAGTCCGCCACCCAGGATGGCCACCCAGAAGGTGACGCGACGGTAGTCCCAACTCCACTCGAAGAGGCGCAGTTTATCGTTGTCTACGGCCAGTTGCCAGGCACCGGAGAAACCGCCCTCCGTGTTGCCCCACAGGTAGAAGGCGGCAAATATGGCTCCGCCGACGAGGATGCATCCCTGGATGACATCGCCCCAGATGACGGCTTCCACGCCGCCCATGGTGCAGTAGATGATGGTGATGGTGCCCATGAGGATGATGCACGTATAGATGTCGATGCCCGTAACCACGGTCAGGGCCAGCGAAGGCAGGTAGAGCACCAGCGCCATGCGGGCCACCATGAAGATGATGAAAAGGGCCGAGGCCATGAGACGCGTCACGGCGTTGAAGCGCACCTCCAGGTACTCGTAGGCCGAGGTGATGTTCAGGCTGCGGAAGCGTGGCAGGTAGTACTTGACCACGGGCCAACTGACCACCAGTATCATGACCAGCATGGGGTAGTACGTCCAGTTGGTGGCGTAGGCCTTGGCCGGGATGGCCATGTAGGTGATGGCGGAGAGCATGGTGGCATAGATGCTGATGCCCGCAGCCCACCAGGGCACACGGCCGCCGCCGCGGAAGAAATCGTCCGATCCACCCTCGCGACGCATGAAGAAGACACCCAGGCCGAGCATGGCCACGAGGTAGAGCACGAGGACGATCCAGTTGAGCATGCCGAAGTGAGTCTCCTTGTGGAACGAAACCTTCATCACCTCCGATGCGCGTATGCCGGGTTTCGACTCACCATCCAGCAGGACGTAACTGTCGCCCACCTTCACCAGCCCCGCACCGGCGCGTGCCAAGAGCGACGAACCGGGCATGGCGTACCAGGAGTCGGTGATGGTGTGGTAGACGAGGATGTCGGGATTGAACTGATACCAAGGGGCAGGATGCGTGAGATAGTCCTCACCGAACTCACCCGCTACGGCCTTCTCGAACACTTCTTTGTTGACACCACCGAAGAACAAGACGTGGCTGTAGCCCGAGGCTACGGCGGTCATGCCCACGGTAGCGCGGCTCTGTGGATGGCTTGTCCATTCCATCGTCTTCAGGTTCAGTTCCAGCACTTCGTCGGCAATCTTGCCAACGGTAGGGTCATACCCCCCGAAGACCCACAGCGACTGGTCCAGTCCGTTGGTCTGAACGACGGCGGTGGGTTGCAATCGTGCGGGGCCGGGGAGGTCGGCGATACGTACCCAGTTGGAGTCATCATGCCCTCCGGCCACACTGAGGCTATACACCTCCATTTGGGCTTTCCCGTCCGTCTGTCCCCCCACGAGGTATATGGTGCCGTTGGCATAGGCCGCAGCGGCCTGCTCGATGCCCACGGGCAGAGAAGACACGGGCTTGATGCTCTTGTCCGTAAGCCAATAGACATCGGCAAGACTCTGCTTGCCGTCTGTACCGCCGATGCATATTACGCCTTTGTTGTCGTAGTTGACGTAGGCTCCGTATGCAACAGGGCGGGGCAGGGCAAACGTGGTCTTGTACCACCCCTTCTTGCCCAAATACCAAGCCGAGTCGTAGAACTTCTTTTCTCCGCCTTCAGCGGCAGGCGTGTCGGGGAAGTTACATCCGCCGGCAATCATCAGTGTGCCATCCGTCTGGCCTGCAAAAGCAGCGGCTACACCTTGTCCGCACTGTGTTGAGTGGGATGCGAGGGATTCGATGGTGACTTCTTCTTTTTGCGCATGTGCTAGTAATGGCAGGCACAGAAGGCATGCGATAATGGTTTTCAGGTTTTTCATAGGGCTTATAGGGCTAATGGGACTTATAGGACTTATAGGACTTATGGGGCTTATGAGTCTTATAGAATATTGCAGTGGTTCCAGAAATCGATGGCATCGAGTTCGGCCTTCAGGCGCTTCTCTTCTTCGTCGGTCACGTTCTGGAACGGAGTGCGGTTGGGGCCGAGGTCCAGTCCCATGAGTTTCATGATGCGCTTGCCACCCACGATGTTGCCGCGGAAGTGGCAGATGACGTTGATGACCTCTTGGGCGTAGTTCTGCAGGGCGCGGGCCTTCTCCAGGTCGCCCTGCTTCCAGGCATCGATGATGCCCACCAGGCAACGGCCGTTGTAGTTCGTGGTGCCGCCGATTCCACCGCGTGCACCGCCCATAGCCAGCGAGGGGAGTATGGTCTCGTCCTGTCCGTGCAGCATGTCGAACTTGCCGTCGGCGTACAGCCGGCACTGGTTGTATTCGTAGATGCTCTCGAAGGTGTACTTGATGCCGGCGAAGTTGGGGATGCGGCCATCGACGGCCTTCAGCAGTTCCACCATCGGCAGGAAGGCTCCGTTGAATGCCGGTATATGATAGAAGTAGAAGGGCAGGTCGGGAGCACCGCAGGCAATCTCCTCGCAGTACTTCACCAGTTCTTCGATGCGGCCCACCTTGGGGAATGGGGGAGCCATAGCACCGATGCCCCAGGCACCAATCTTCTGGGCGTGCTCGGCCAACCGGCGGCTCTCGCGAACGCAGCAACTGCCTACGTGTACAATCACTTTGAAGCCCTGGGGCGCAGCCGCCATCCAGGCTTCGGCAATCTGCATGCGCTCCTCACTGGTCAGCATATAGCCTTCGCCGCTGGAACCATTGATGAACACACCCTGCAGGCCATTCTTGGCCAGCATCTGTGCATACTGAGGAATGGGATCCAAATTCACGTCGCCATTCGGCTTGAACGGTGTAAACGGGGCGTCGATGAGGCCCACAATCTTCTCAAATTGTTTCATGATAGTTATATTTTACGGTTAAAGTATTTTTGTGCATGATATTGGAACAGGAACAGCACCCAGAACATGCTGAAGAAGCAGACCCCCGTGACGGCATTGTCGATGCCCAGTGGGGCGAGGGGCACTGTGAGCAGGGCGAAGACGCCGCACAAGGCCATCACGTAGTGGCGACGTGAGATGTATTTCAACACGCGCCGCCCTTCCTTTTGGGAGAGGAGGTA
>JAFSXQ010000042.1 GCA_017444005.1 Bacteroidaceae bacterium
GCCACGGCCACGCCCAAGGCTATCAGCCCGAGCAGGATGGAAATGTTTGTATTGCTGATTCTTGTCTTCATACGCGAGTAAAGGATTTTTTGCAAAGTTACTTTAACGGTTTCTGCAATCGCCCATCTCATCCTTGCCGTATGTGTTTGAGCCTACGGGCGATTCCTGGATAACACGATGCAAAAATAGGAAAAAAAGACGACATGACCATCAATACGTCGCCGTTTTCTTTACGGATGGGTGCTGCGGCGATTCATTCATTCCTTTTTCGTGCAAAAAGTTGCCCCCTCGGGCGTCAGGTTTCGGCTCTGCGCGTATATATAATAGTAGAAACCTTGTCGGGAAGACGAAACGTAAGGACCTTAAAAATACAAGCATCATGAAGAAAAGAATCATTACCATCATCCTCGCCCTCGCAGTATGTGGTGGGGCGGGTGCGCAGTGGAAGCAGGGCGATGTGCCCCCTTCTTCAAGAAGGGCAAATATCCCGCCTACAGAGATTGATAAGGCGGAAGTGACTGTGTACTATGCTTTCAACGCTGACGACATCAAGGATGAGAACACGTATATCGACCTCGGATGGCTGCAGGTGGGCAAGCAGTACACCAAGTATTCCAGTTACTTCGTGGCACATAGCGACTCGACCTACAAACCGACGCTGATAAAGAACAGCAATGGGGAAAGTGGTTACGCTAATCGGGCATTCGGCGGCAAATATCCCACTCGTTGGTCGGAATACCAGTTCGACGAAATCTTCATCAAGGATGGACGGCTGACAGAGTATGCCATCATGCCGATGAGGCTCGACCGTGAATGCTGTTACTATGCTGAGCCATTGCCGAAGCAGCAATGGACGCTGAAGGATGAGCAGCAGGTCATACACGGCTATCGCTGCCAGAAGGCGACATGTCACTGGCGAGGTCGCGACTATGAGGCATGGTTCACCACGGAGATACCCATACAACGTGGCCCGTGGAAGTTCGGCGGTCTGCCTGGACTCATCGTGAAGATTTCGGATGCTAAGAAAGAGTATAACTTTGAGTTGGTGAAGTTGGAGCGGACACCGCGCCCCATCCTGCAATACAACTTCTCGCGGTTTCGCAAGGTGTCGCGCAAGGACATGCTGAAACTACAGAGGAAGATTAACGTGAATTGGGTAAAATTGTTGTCGCCAGAGGTAGGCAACCAATTCCCTGACCATCCCTATAGTCCCATGGAATTAGAATAACAAACATAAAATAACAAACATTTAGCATCATGAACAGAAGAATCATCACCCTCATCCTCGCCCTCGCCGTGTGCGGTGGGGCAAGTGCACAACAGAAACAGAGCGGAGCGTCGGCACCGGGGAGACACAACACCGTGACGCGCCGCAAAGTCATCGACACCGCGAACTTGCGCATCCTGTATGCGTGGAACGCGACGGACATCACACAGGACAGTACGTATCTGGATTGTGGTCAGTTACTCATCGGGAAACGATGCGACAAGTATTGCAGTTGGTTCGTAGAGCAGGCCGATAACGAGCGCGTGAAGTGGGCGAAGGCGAATCCCCATGCAGGAAGTGTGCCAAACGGCACGTGGTGGATGCGCGGACGCAAACCCGACATCTGGAGTGAGTATCAATACACGGACCTGTTCTTCCGGCGGGACACGCTGAACGAATGGGCAGGTATGCCGCTCGGACAGGAGTGGCCGTTGCGCTACACGGAGAAGATGACGCCCATCCAGTGGTCCCTGCACAACGAGGGCAAGACTATCCTCGGCCACAAGTGCCAGCGGGCGACCTGCCGTTGGCGTGGACGCAACTACGAAGCGTGGTTTACACCTGATATCCCCATCCGTCGCGGCCCTTGGAAGTTCGGTGGACTGCCTGGGCTTATCCTGAAAATCTACGACACCGACCACCTCTACACCTTCGAGGCCGTGGCCATAGAAAAGGGCACATTCCCCATCTACCAGTACCCGGCGGACGAGTTCAAGAAGTCCACGCGATTGCATACGTGGAAACTGCAAGTGGCCTACAACCGCAATTACTTACGTGTCTCCGGCCGACGCAAGTACGACCCGAATGCGCCAGGGGGCATGGGCGAGCCTCTCTCAGCACCTCACGATTACGAACCGATGGAACTGGAATGAAGGACAGTTGAAAGTTGAAAATTGAAAGTTGAAAGTTGAAAATTGAAAGTTGAAAAGTGAAGAGAGTCATGGACAAAAGAATTATTTCCGTTTTCTTCGCCCTTGCCCTATCCGTTGGGGCATGGGGACAACAGAAGCAGGCGAGCATCCTCATAATGAGCCGCAAGAACCTGGGGAAGACGATGGTGGTGGACACCAGCGACGTGCGCATCTACTACGCCCTGAACGCCGACACGTTGAGTAACCAGGACACCTACGTGGACCTGCGTGTGCTAGAGGTGGGGCGCCGGGTGACGAAGTGCAGCAGTGAGTTCGTGCGCGAAGGCGAGGCCCGTCAGAAGGAAATCCTGAAGACGTGGAAAGCAAAAGGCGTGCATGCCGACGGCGTCCCCCGCGCCTGTCCGATTCACGGCAAGCGGAGCGACTACTGGAACGAAATCCAGTACACCGACATCTACATCGAAGGGCAGACCGCCACGGAGTACCACACGATGCCCCACGGCCTCCAGAGCGAGAACGGATATGTGGTCAGTCAGTATCCGGCACAGGAGTGGACGCTTGTCGACGCAACCACGACTGTTCTTGGGCACAAGTGCCAAAAGGCCACGTGCCACTGGCGCGGTCGCGACTTCGTGGCGTGGTTTGCACCCGACATTCCCATCCGTCGAGGCCCGTGGCTCTTCGGCGGATTGCCCGGGCTCATACTGAAGGCCTATGACAAGGACCGCCTCTATACCTTCGAGGCCGTCAGCATCAAGCGCGGACGGGAACCCATCACGCGCTTCTCCTATGATGCTTACCGCAAGGGCAATCGCAACCACTATCTCCGCCTGAACCGCGGCCTGAACGAGGAGTACATGAACTTTATGGGGCGCCGTGGCGGCATGAAGCAGAATGCCCTCGGCGAATGGGTGCCCCTTTCCGGCCCCAAGATTCCGTACGAGCCGCTGGAGTTGGAATGAAGGATAGTTGAAAATTGAAAATTGAAAGTTGAAAGTTGAAAATTGAAAATTGAACGGACTCATGGACAAACGTATTATTCCCATTCTCCTCGCCCTTGCCGTAAGCATTGGGACGAGTGCACAACCCAAGGGCACGGGGCGATGCCCGCGTCCTATCCATCCCAGGGACTTCTCGAAGATGGACGTACTGGACACGACGCGCCTGCGGGTGCGCTATGCCTTCTGTGCCGAGAAGATTGGCGACCCGCAGACGTACATCGACCTGCAACGGCTCGACGTGGGGCGGCGGGTCGCGAAGTACTACAGCCAGTTCGTCTATCTCAGCGATTCGTTGTGCACGCTCTGGTATAAGACGAACCCACGGGCGCAGACGGTTCCGGGTTGGTTGGGCGAGGGCGGACGCGAACCGGAACAATGGAGCGAATACGAGTGGAGCGACTATTTCTTCCAGGACGGTCAACTGACGGAGTACTGCCAGATGCCGCAATGGCTGCATCGCGAAAACTCGTGGTACACCGAGCCGGCGCCCAAGCAACAGTGGACCTTGCACGGCGAGACACAGACCATAATCGGCTACCGATGCCAGCGTGCCACCTGCCGCTTCCGGGGTCGTGACTTCGAGGCGTGGTTTGCCCCCGACATACCCGTGCGGCGTGGCCCGTGGAAGTTCGGCGACCTTCCCGGACTCATCCTAAAGGTCTATGACAAGGATTGCCTCTATACTTTCGAGGCTATCGGCCTGGAGACCCGGCCGTACCCCATCACCCGTTTCAGGCAGTACCGCGACTACCACCATTCCACCCGTGAGAAGGTGTGGAAGATGCAACGCAAGTTCAACAAAAACTGGTTCAAGGCCGTCGATTTCCACAAGGGTACGGTGGACGCCAGCGGCAACATGGTTATGGGCGAAGCCGTCAGCATCCACACACCCTACGAACCGTTGGAACTGGAGTGAACAACGGACTTCTATACGGGGACGAACTATCGGACTATCTTCCTGCCGTTCTGGATGTAGATGCCCTTCGGGCACATGGAGGACGCAGAGGAGACGGAGGATACAGAGATTCGACGCCCCGTCAGATCGTAGACGGCGTTTCTCATTTTCTCATTCTCTCCCTGTCTCATCTTCTCATTTTCTATATCCTGAATGCCGTCGGTCTCGGGGTCGTACATGCGATAGAGGCCGTTGGTTATCTGCTCCAGCGTCAGCGGGACGTAGACCATGCAGTATTCGTTGGGCCCCTCCTCGTAGAAGAAAGCGATGCGGAGGTCTGCCTGCACACACATGGTGCTATAGGCCGAAGTGCGGTCGCTCACCTGCAGGCCCTTTGTCCAGTTCTGGGCAATGGTGGTAGCGTTGTAGGTCTTGCTGGCATCAATCTCCTTGAACCACAAGCCAACGTTGCTGCGGCTGCTGCCCCAGGGCAGACTCTGCAGCAGGACGGTGGCGCGTTCGCCCGTGGCCACCTTCACGGCATCCACCGTCAGGATTTCGCCGTTACAACTGTTGCCGCCGACGGTGATACCACCTGTGACGTTGTTGCTGGCTACGGCCTGGGTGCTCCACGAGCCGAGAGTGAAGGTGTCGTCCTTCCAGTTCCATACGTTGAAATAGCGCCCGCCCGACTTGCGTCCGCTCAGGACGATGTCGCCGTTGGGCAGTTCTTCCACCTTGGGCTCGTCGCTGCTCTCAGCGGGTTTTCGGTTCTTGGCGGAGAGCAGTTTCCAGGTCTGTCCGAAGTCGTCGGAGAAGACCACGTAGGCTCCGCTCACGCCTGTGCCCCGGCAGAGCATGGCGGCGTAGAGGCGGTAGTAGTCGCCCCGCTTCACGACGCGGCTTTGCAGAATCTTGCCGCTGCCGAAGAAGCCGCCGAAGCAGTCGATGGAGGCCTCCGTGTCGCGCAGCAGTGAGTTGTCGGAGCCGAAGAACTGGCTGGTGATGTTCTCCGGCGTGCTCCAGGTCTCGCCTCCGTCCTGGCTGACGATGCGGGCCACGCAGGGATGCTGGTCGGCTGTGGAACTGGGGTAGGGCACCTTGCCGCTGACGCAGATGACCAGCACACGGTCGCTCTCGCGGTCGGCCACCACGGCTGCATCGCCATAGCCATAGCCGAAGTAGGGATACGTGCTGTTGGTGCCCGGTTTGCCGTCGGCCAGGTATTCACCTTTCTCCCACGTCAGGCCGTTGTCGCGACTGCGCCGGATCATAAGGTCCACCTCGCCATAGCCGATGTCGCGTCCGCCGGGACGGTAGTCGTTGATGGCCAGCAACACGTCCTTGTGCGTCCGGGCGATGGCCGGGATGCGATAGGGGTGCCCTTCGGGACTGTTGCTGTACCACAGATACTGGTACTGGTTGTCGGCATCGGCCTGGATGTTCACCATCAGCCGTCCGTCCTCAGTATGCTCCACGCCCACCAACTTGTAGCCGTGATAGCCTACGCTTTCGCTGATGTCAATGTCCTCGCCCACGGGCAGGTAGTAGAGGTCCTGCAGGCCGTTGCTGTCGTTGGTCAGCGACTTGTACGTCGTGGTTCCGCCGTAAGTCAGGCGCAGGTACGAGACGCGGAAGTTGTTCTCGGGGAAGGGGTCGGTGCCCGCGATGTTGTACACCACGGTGATGCCGTTGCCGTCGATGAGTTCAAAGTTCCAGTGCGTGCCGGCTCCGTAGTCGTACCAAAACTTGATGGGGAAGCCCGTCGTGCCGCCGTAGCAGTTGAGGCCCATGCTGGTCGTACCCACAGGTGTGATGACGAATCCGGCCCCCTCCTCAGCCTTGGCATAGGCGTCCAGCAGATGCCAGTGGGTGGCCTGGTCGGAAGCCTTGAAATAGACGGGCTCGGCCTTCACCGTGTCGTTGGCGGTCAGTGCCACGTCGTTGCCCATCGCGCGATTATAGATGAGGAAGTCGTCGGGCGTGCCCACAAAGCACCAGAGGAAGTCCTCGCTGCTGATGTCCGTGACGACGTGCATCGGGGTGTCCGTGCCGTTGCTGCGTGCCGTGCTGTTGGTGGTCTCGGCTGTGCCGAAGCGCACCCACCGCTGACCGTACTCCTGGCTGAAGATGTCGAGCGCGAAGCGCGCCTCCAGTGTGTCGGCTTCGAGGGTGTTTGCGTCGACCTTAGTGCCCAGGCTCTTGCCTTTATGGAAGAAGCCCTCAAAGCAGTAGGCCGGATTGTCGGCTTTGCCGGTCAGGGGCACCTCCACCGTGGCGTCGGTTTTCTCATAAAAGAATGTGCAGTCTCCCTCCTTGGTCCCTTCGCCATCGAGGGTGAAGCGTCCAAGGGCCTGCGGATAGTTACAGAGAATGGTGATGGGTTGGCCTGCGGGCGGCGTATATTCCACGAAACAGAAGTCGCTGCTGTAGTCCGTCGTCTTCTTGTCGTAGGTGCCGGTGGCCTGGTCGAACATACCGTCGTTCTTCATCACCAGGAACACCGTTCGCGTGCCGTATCGTCCGCGCATGGTGACGTTGCCC
>JAFSXQ010000043.1 GCA_017444005.1 Bacteroidaceae bacterium
CCTAATCCCTAATCCCAATAAATCACTCCAGACTGCGTATGATGCACACAGCCTTATAGACGCTGGCGATTTGTTCCTTCATAATGTCGAAAGGTTCGTACGAAGGATTATCGCTGTAGAGGGTCAGGTACGGACTTTGCCGGTTGACATTCTTGATGCGCTTCAGCATGCGCTCGTTATCGCGCGTAAATATAAGGTATATGTCGTTGGGACGGATGCGGTCCAGTCCGTCTATGGGCCGGATGCCCACGATGTCGCCGCTCTGTATGGTCGGGTCCATCGAGTTGCCCACGACGGGGAAATAGGCCGTCGCCTTCACGCCCGGGATGCTGATGTGCTCGACGGTGACATCCTCGTTCCCCATGTCCAGTTGTCCGGCACTGGCGGGCATGCGGCTGTAGTAGGGCTGCCCGACGATTCCGGCACCGACGGGCACTGACGCCTGTTCCTGATAACCACGACGCGGCACGCCCTCCTTGCCCGTCAGCCACTCGAAACTGACCTCGGGCAGTGCGCGGCATATCTTGGCAATGCCACCCTCAGGTATCTGGTTCTGCGCCAGCCAGTTGGCGATAGTGGGTTGTGTGGTACCAATCATCGAGGCAAACACTTTCTGTGTGCCGCCATACTGGAGAATCAATGCTTTCAGTTTCTCTCTTGCGTCTGCCATATTTACGTTGTTTATTCAATTTCTGATGCAAAGTTATCAAAAATTTTATTAACTTGCAAATTTTTCATCAATATTTTTATAAATTCTGTTCAAAACTTTACGGAAGCGGTTGTAATCGTGCGGATGCGCGCGCAAATAAAATAAAGCGGGGCGAATGGCGGCTATATTGGAAAAAAGTCGTAACTTTACGGCGCATAAACACTATAGAACGATGAAAACACGGTTACTTACACTCCTGATTTGCCTTTTCGGTAGTCTGTCGTACGCCTGGGCCGATGCTCCGGTCGACGACGGGGTTTACTACATCTCGTGCGCCACTGCGGACGGATACCTGGGGCTGGGCGCGTACCACGACGTGGACCCGTACATCTACTACGTGACCGACGGCGCCACGAAGACGGACGATGCCTACTGGCAGGTGGTGAACACGCGGTCGGGCTACACCTTCCGCAACGAGAAGACGGGGCAGTGGCTCGTCTTCACCTACGACCGTGTGGACGCCTACTACAAGTACATGACCCTGGCCGACGAGGCGCCCGAGGACGGCACGGAGTGCTGGAACCTGACCGTGAACGACGACGGCACCATCAGCATCCAGAGCACCTACGACACGGTCTACTACTGGAACCTGCGCAGCGGAGCAGGCCTCATGGGCACGTATGCCGGCAGTTCGCGCTCGTGGAACGAGCGTTTCGTCTTCCACAAGAAAGGCGAAGAACCCGGCCCGGGCCCCGATCCCGACCCAGAGCCGGAACCCGCCGTGCCGCTGACCTTCCCCGAGGCGCTGCACGTGACTCTCAGCGACGGCCGCATCGAGGCCTATCCGCTGGAGTACGTGACCGACTATGCCGAGCAGGACGGTCAACTGGTCATCCAGACTACCATCGGGAAGACCATCACGTACGCCCTGACGGAGGTGACATCGGTGAGCGAGACGCGCCCGACGGACTTCCCCACCCTGGAGTCGTTTAAGTTCAACAACAAGTTCAACGACCAACTCTTCACCGACGCCCTCGGCGAGATGGTGGAGGACACCGTGTTCGTCACCCTTGCCGCCATCGGCAAGCGCCTGACGCCCTCGTTCAAGGTGCCCGACGATGGGGTGGCGGTATATGTCAACGGCGAACTCCAGTCGAGCAAGGTGTCGCGCCTGCGCTTCGACAAGGACATCTACTACGTCGTCACCCGGCCGGGCAACGCCATGCTGCTGCCCGACGACGACAACAAGGAGAGTTACTCGATGCAGCCCTACGGACGAGTGATTCGCGTGCACGTCGACTGGCTGACCGACCGCGCCGAGGTGCCCCGCATCGACATCAACACCGTCGACGGACTGCCCATAACGAGCAAGACGGAGTACAAGGATGCCGAAATCACCATCGACGGGCGCGGCATATTCCCCTCGATGGAGGCCACCGCCGTGCAGATAAGGGGGCGCGGCAACAGCAGTTGGGGCTGGGAGAAGAAGCCATACCGGCTGAAGTTTGCCGAAAAGGTGAAGCCCCTGGGCATGACGAAGGGCAAGTCGTGGGTGCTGCTGGCCAACGGGCAGCGCGGCTCGCTGATGTCGAACGCCATCGGCATGAAGGCGGCCAACCTGATGGGCGCTGCCGCCGCCAACCACATCGTGCCCGTCGACGTCTACCTCAACGGCGAATATCGCGGCAGTTATAACCTGACGGAGAAGATAGGCCTGTCGAACAACAGCATCGACCTGGCCGACGAGACGGCAGCGGCCCTGCTGGAACTGGATTCGTACTACGACGAACCCGACGGGCAGAAGTTCCGCTCCGTGCCCTACAACCTACCTGTCAACGTCAAGGAACCCGACTTCAGCGAGGGCATCACCAGCCTGACGCTGGAGGACGTCTCCTCCCACTTCAACCGCTTCCTGACCACGCTCAACCGCAGCCAGGATATTTCGCGCTTCGTCGACATCGAACAACTGGTGCGCTTCATGATGGTGAACGAACTTACGCTGAACTACGAGTTCTACCACCCGAAGAGCACCTTCTGCTACCGCGAGAGTTTCGAGAGCGACACCAGCAAGTACGTATTCGGGCCCGTCTGGGACCTCGACTGGTGTTTCGGCTATGAGCGCTACGGCAACTACTTCGCCAACGAGGCCGAGAGCAACTACTGGCTCGACATGCCGGCCTTCGAGGTGCGTGAGTTCGTACGCGACCTGCGCTTCAAGTACGCCCCCATCGACGAGGTGTACCGCCGGCTGTGGGAGCAGTTCATGGACGAAGACCTGGAGGAACTGATGGAGTACTGCCAGGACTACTACGACTTTGCCCGCAACTCGTTCAGCGACAACCGCCAGCGCTGGGGCGACCGCACCGACTACGGACAGCAGGCACAGGATGCCGCCCGATGGTTGGAGTCGCGCACGCAGCGCATCTACAACGACATACTCGAAGGCAAGCGGCCCGACATTCCCGAGTCCGTCGACCCCATCGACTTCGAGAACGACCGTCTCTACTCACTCACCTGCCGCCGCGGAGCACTGGTGCTGAACGAGGACCATACCGGCCTGGACGCCGGACAGACGCGCACCGACGCACCTGAGGAGGACCGGCAGTTTGCCATCCTGCACATCGACGGCCAGAACTACCTGTACAGCCCCGTCACGCGGCAGTTCCTGTCGTGCCGGGACAATGGCGTATGGGTGAGCGAACTGGGTTCGCCCATCACGTTCGACACCTCGCACCCCGACGGCGAGTATCTGTACATGCTGTCGTCGACCGACGAATACGGACAGACCATCTACTTTAACAACAACACCGAGCACATCGTCATCAACACGTGGGACACGGCCGACGACGGCAACCGCTGGCTGATAGAGGAAGTCGGCGACTTCGACCCGTCCGAGGCACTGGCACTGGCCGCCTCGGACCTCGCGACCGTGACCAACCGCTACCTGTTCAACGGACAGGTGGCCGCCGCGGAGACCTTCAGCAAGGTCAAGGGCTCGGCTGCGCCCAAGCCCTCCGCCGCGTTCACCAACAGTTACGTCAGCCTCCGCGAGCCGGACGACCTGCCCTACTCCATCACTGGCGACACCACCATCGACTACGAAGTGCAGTGGACGGGGCCCTTCCAGTTTGCCACCTCGGCGGACGATGCCCACTGGTATAACATGACCATCCGCAGCAACTACCACGTGGGCCGGCAGGAATGGGAGCCCTACTATCCCTACGTGGCCGACGAGCAGACGCTGACGATGCCCGAGTACCAGTGGGCCTTCGGCGGCAATCCCTACCACGTGCTGGTCTACAACCGCACGACGGGCTTCGACGAGACTCTCACCGCGGATGGCGACAATGCCGTCATGCGGCCGGGCGAGTACGCTTGGGACCTGCTGCCCAACAGCGACGGCTTCGTGCTGCGCCAGCCGGGCACCGACTACCGCTGCATCAACCAATACGGCGGCAGCAGCGGCCCCCTGCAGTTCTGGGACGACCATAAAAGCCCGACCGACGACGGCAGCACCTTCCGCGTCAGCGATGCCCTCATCGACGGCCTGGATGTGGTGATGACCAACGGCGACGACGATGCCGTCTACGACCTGTCGGGCCGCAAAATGGCAAATGGGACTCGCAACGCGCTTGGCTCGTCCACAAAATGGGCAAACGGCAATTTGCCGCGTGGCGTCTACATCAGGAATGGCAAACGCGTCGTTGTCCGATAAGACATAGTTGTGCAAGGCCCTGGAAAAAGCGGGACGGTTCTGGTGATCCACGAGAAATTAATAGTCTTATTAGGAATGGATTACCGGAACCACCTCTAATTTTCAAACATCTAAATAACGTCAGTTCGACGAATTCTCTTCAATCTAAAATTCATGAATAATATTTTCGTTGAACTGACGTTAAAACAGTCGCATCTGAGTAAACATTTTTTACCTTTGGGATGTGGATTAGTAATCCTTCGCCGAGAAGATTAGTAATCTTATCGACGGAAGATTAGTAATCTTATGCCCGAAAGATTAGTAATCTTATCGGCAGAAGAATAGTAATCTTATCGACGGAAGAATAGTATGCTGTTGCGCAGAAACATAACGTACTGATTTTCAATACTACATTGTTTCGCGCGCTGCACTTTCGTCCGTCGGGCTGGCGTGTAAGGTTTTTTCTACGTGATACGTTCCTGACCGGTACTCCTTCGTGGTGGTTTCGCCGGGCAGGCAGACGGTGGCCGTGCAGCCTCGTGGGATGGTGAAGTCCCACTGCCAGCGGTCGCCGTCGTATCGCCACGCGCTCTTGATGAGTCCGGCGGCAGAGCGGTATTCGGCCTCGACGTGCCCTAGGCGACGGTCGGGAACGGGGCGCATGACGATGTGGCGGAAGCCCGGATTGGCCGGGTCGGCAGCGATGCCTGCTACGGTCTCCCATATCCATTCGCAGACGGCTCCGTAGGCATAGTGGTTGAAACTGTTCATGCCCTGTGGGCCCATACCGTTCTCGCGCGTGTAACTGTACCAGCGTTCCCAGATGGTGGTGGCACCGTTGTCGATGGAGTAAATCCAACTGGGGAAGTTGCGTTGCAGCAGCAGTTCGTAGGCGATGTCCGCCATTCCGTTCTCCGTGAGGGTGGCCATCAGTATGGACGTGCCCAGGAA
>JAFSXQ010000006.1 GCA_017444005.1 Bacteroidaceae bacterium
CCCTTGGAGGCAGGCTATTGCTTCTACCTGAACAACCACCTGAGCATCGAGCCTGCCGTCTACTGCCACCTCTGCCTCAACCACTTCGACGACGGCAGCAAGGTGGGCCTGAAGATTGGCGTGGGGTATTATTTCTAATACTCCACCTTGTCCTCCTTCTCCTCCCAAGCCCGGAAGGCAACCAGGGCTTCATCGCGCATCATACCTTGTATGGGTATGGTGCGTTTTTCGTAGGGCTTCTCTATTTCCTTATATATAAAGTCGTCGCCGAATCCGATGCGGTCGGCGTCCACCTTGGTGTTGCCGTACCAGATGCGGCTCACCCCGGCCCAGTAGAGGGCACTGAGGCACATGGGGCACGGTTCGCACGAGGTGTAGCACGTACAGTCGCTGAGCCGGAAGTCCTGCATCCGCTGGCAGGCTGCCCGTATGGCACTCACCTCGGCGTGTGCCGTAGGGTCGTTGTTGGCCGTCACGCGGTTCACGCCCGTTGCCACCACCTCTCCGTCCTTTACTATCACGGCACCGAAGGGGCCGCCTCCGTTCTTCACGTTCTCAATGCTCAAGTCTATGGCCATCTGCATAAACCTGCGGTCTTCTGCTGTAGGATGCTTCATGTTCATGTTAATGTGTGTCTTGTTTGGTTTTTCAGGGCGAAGTTACGGAAAAAATGAGAGACAGGCAAGTAATCCTTGCTTTTTCTTCTTCGCCCGAAGTTCCCCCTATTTCTCCACGGAGGGGAGGTAAACCCGACATTCCTCCGCCGACTTCCCTCGCGTCGCTTGCAATTTGTTCCCTGTAGACTTGCCTTTTATGCATCTTTCTTTTTGCGGAATGTGTGAGATGTGGAACAACGGCATAATGCTATGCTGATGGCCGCGTGCTGGGACGAAGATGCACGATAAAGGAAAAAAAAACGGTGCAGAGGACGTGTATCTCGACAATTTTGCCTAATTTTGTGGCTGGAATGCTAAATGAACCGCCCCAACTCCGCCATAATGAACCGACCGGCCGACCATACAACACCCTGTAACACCACCGATGGCGGGGGCTGGCTGGCCCTGTCGCCGCTGTTCGTGTTCCTGACCTTCTATCTGGTCTTCAGCCTGTTGGCACACGACTTCTACTCCGTGCCCATCACGGTGGCGTTCATGGTGGCGTCGGCCTATTCGCTCTTCCTCCTGCGCGGATTGCCGCTGGACGAGCGCATCAAGGTCTATTCCCGCGGTGCCGCCCACAGCAACCTGCTGATGATGGTCTGGATATTCATCCTGGCCGGAGCCTTTGCCTATTCTGCCAAGCAGATGGGAGCCATACAGGCCACGGTGGACCTCTGCCTGTCAGTTTTGCCGTCGCGCTTGCTCCTGGCCGGCCTGTTCCTGGCCGCGTGCTTCATTTCGCTCAGCGTGGGCACCAGTGTGGGCACCATCGTGGCCCTCGTCCCCATAGCCACGGGCATCGCCTCGTCCATTGACAATTTTCAATCTACCACTCCCCTGTTGGTGGGCATCGTGGTGGGCGGAGCCTACTTTGGCGACAATCTGTCCTTCATCTCCGACACCACCATCGTGGCCACGCAGACGCAGGGCTGTCGGATGAGCGACAAGTTCCGCATGAACGCCCGCATCGTGGTGCCGGCGGCCGTTGTCGTGATGTTGGTCTACGTGGCCCTGGGTTGGCACATGACGGTGCCTCCCGTTGCGCGTGAGGTCGACTTCGTGCTCGTCATTCCCTATCTCATCGTCCTGCTCTCCGCCCTCGGGGGCATGAACGTGATGATGGTGCTCGTTTTGGGCATCCTGTCCACGGGCGTCATTGGCATCGGGCGCGGCACGTACCGCTTCTTCGAGTGGTTGAATGCGATGGGCGAGGGCATCCTGTCGATGGGCGAACTCATCATCGTCACCCTCATGGCCGCCGGCATGGTGGGCGTCATCCGCCAACTGGGCGGCATCGACTTCATCCTCCACGCCCTCACGCGCCGCATCTTGGGTCGTCGTGGGGCCGAACTCAGCCTGGCCGGTCTGGTGGTGTTCACCAACTTCTGCACGGCCAACAACACCATTGCCATCCTCACCGTGGGCAATCTGGCCCGCGACATCTCCCAACGCTTCGGCATCGACCCGCGCCGCTCGGCCAGCATCCTCGACACCTTCTCCTGCTTTGCCCAGGCCCTCATCCCCTACGGCGCCCAGTTGCTCATGGCCAGCAGTCTGGCCCTCATCAACCCCATCGAGATTATACCTTATCTATATTATCCCTTCGTCATGGGGCTGTTCATGCTCCTGAGCATCCTGTTGGGCTATCCCCGGGGCATGGGTGAAGAACGAAGCGTGGCGTAGGCCTGATTATGAATTGTGTGCATTATGAATTATGAATTAATCACGAAGTATTTCAAGGAGTTGAGCGAACGTCAGGTTGAACAGTTCGCTATGCTCGACGGGCTGTATCACGACTGGAATGCGAAGATCAACGTCATTTCCCGTCGGGACATCGACAACCTCTACGAGCACCACGTGCTGCACTCGCTGGGCATTGCCGAGGTCATCCGTTTCCGCCCCGGCACTGCGGTGATGGACCTCGGCACGGGCGGCGGTTTTCCCGGCATCCCCTTGGCCATCATGTTCCCGGAGACCAGTTTCCATCTGGTGGACAGCACGAAGAAGAAGATACTCGTGTGCGACGAGGTGGTCCGTGCCCTGGGCCTGCAGAACGTGACCACCCAGTGGGCGCGTGCCGAGGAGGTGAACCGGAAGTTCGACTTCGTGGTCTCCCGTGCCGTCATGCCCCTGACCGACCTCGTGAAACTCAGTCGCAAGAACATCGCTAAGGAGATGAAGAACGCTCTGCCCAACGGACTCATCTGCCTGAAGGGGGGTGAACTCGAGCATGAGGTGCTGCCCATGAAGAACAGCGTCGACATCACTCCGCTCGCCGACTACTTCAGCGAGGAATACTTTGAAACCAAGAAAGTTGTCTACCTGCCGCTATAATTATGCATTGTGAATTATGAATCGTGCATTGAATATTAAGCGTTTTGTGACCAACGCCATCGGCGAAAACTGCTATCTCGTGTGGGACGACACGCGCGAAACGGCCATCATCGACTGTGGCGCGTGGGACGAACAGAAAGAGGCGAAAATCGCCCATTTCATCGAAGAAAACGACCTTCGCCCAGTCCTCGCCTTGCAGACCCACATGCACTTCGACCACATCATGGGCCTCCCGTTTCTCCATCGCCGCTATGGCCTGCAACCGATGTGCCACGCCTTGGAGCAGCCCGTCTACGAGGCGGCCCCTGCGATGGTGCTTGGCTGGTTCGGGCAGCAGATGCCGCCACTGGTGCCCGTCGGCGAATACCTTGTCGACCAGCAGGTGCTCCGACTCGGCAACACCCCCATCCGCGTGCTCCACACACCCGGTCACACCCCCGGCGGACTCTGTTTCTACTTGCCCGACGACAAACTTCTCTTCTCCGGCGACACCCTGTTTCAGGGTAGTGTGGGCCGCAGCGACCTGCCGGGCGGCGATGTGCAGGCCCTCATCCGCGGCATCTGGAATCAGTTGCTCTCGCTGCCCGACGACGTGACCGTCCTGCCCGGTCACGGCCCCACGACCACCATCGGCGACGAACGTCGCTCGAACCCCTACCTCACAACATCATTCCTATAGCATCGCGCTCTTGTCGTTGAAAGATTACTAATCTTGTTGGCAGAAGATTACTAATCTTATCGACGTAAGATTACTAATCTTATCGGCAGAAGATTACTAATCTTATTTCGATAACATCGAGAAGTGTTTTTTCACCGCCGTATTTTGTGAGTCGCGATACGGTGCGTCAACTGCAAATCAGGTTGACGAGAACCGTTTCCGAGAGTCCGCGGACAGACCGTTCGGGATGGTGTTCCAGAATGGCCCGCTGCATGCTCTCGGGTGTGAAGGCTTGGCCGACTAGGGCTTGGGTGAAACGTTCCTGAGCCTGACCCAGGTCGAAGAAATCGCCATGAAGTGCAACATCGGCCACGAGACTGCCCGAGAGGCGGAAACAGATTTCAAACTGACCGCAACCGGGGATGCGAGCAGAGCGGACGACGTCGCTGTGTACCGTGATGCCGTAGAAATAGTCGGGGACGTAGTAGCGCTGTTCCAGTTGTTCGATTTCGTGCACATCGGCATCCGTAAGCGTGATGCTGCGGTCGCATAGCCGTAAGCGTAACTGCTGGCGCAATTCATCGACACCGAACGGCAGATGGTCTTTTAGCAGACTGACGCGGTTGCGTACGCTTTTTATTCCCTTTCGTTCCAGTTTGCTTACGTCGGGGTGCAGTGCGCCCTCCATCAGCCGGGGATTGGTGTCGTAGAGCATGGTGCCGTGAGCGATGCAGCGGTTGGTTTTCTTGTAGAATGCGTTGCCACAGACCTTCCCGCCTCCCTCCAGCATGGTGTCGTTCCGTCCCGAAACGATGGCCGGCGCCCCCATCTGGCGCAGGGCTTGGGCTACGGCCTCGGCATACTCGCCGAATAGCACTTCCACGGGAGCGTCTTCGGTGATGAGGCTGGTCATGATGTTCCTTTCGTCGGCAAAAATGGCACCACCGCCCGAACGGCGACGGATGATGTCGATGCCCTCACGCCGGCAGAAGTCGACGTCCACCTCCAGGTGAAGCACCTGATTGCGCCCCATCACAACGGTCGGTCCTATTTGCCACGTCAGGAAGTAACTCCCCTCGGGCAGCCGGTCGGCAATATACTCCTCGGCGGCCAGGTAAAATGCCGCCCTGCGTCCCTCGGTATCGCGGGGAAGCCTAACGAATGTGGCTGGAAAGTGTTTCATACACTCGTACGTAGTCGATTAGGTACTGTAGCGGGAACTGGCTGTCGTCGGGCGTTCCGCCGTTCTCGCCCAGAGCCAGGTTGAGGAGGATGTACATGCCGAAGTCCTCGACATCGTTGGAAAACGGGTTCATGCCCTTGTCGTCGCCGCCACGATTTGTCGTCAGGCTGAGGTCGATGGTGTTCATCAGTTCATCGTCGAGATACAGGCGGATGAAATCCTCGTCCCAGTCCATGCGCCACGTGTGGAACTTCGCCGTCCAGTTGGCATCCTTGTCCGTGAAGTGGGTGAGCGGGGCGATGACGGTGTCCCACTTCGGTGTGAACCTGCGTTCGCTGCCCCAGCAGGCATTGGCCAGGACGGAGGGCACACCATTGGCAATGTAATACTCCATCATGTCTATCTCGCCGCACGAGGGCCATCCCCAGCGGTTGCCCAGTAGCCAGATGGCGGGCCATGAACCACTGGCCGTCGGTATCTTGGCGCGAACCTCCACACGTCCGTACTTGAAGTGGAAACTCTTCCTTGTCGTCAGGCTCGACGAGGTGTATTCCGCCTGTCGTCTTGCCCGTTGCCAGTTGTTGGAGCCCTCTTCGTAGTGTGGATTCCGTACGGATTCCTTCCGGCCCTCGATGATGAGAACGCC
>JAFSXQ010000044.1 GCA_017444005.1 Bacteroidaceae bacterium
ACCGGCACCACCACCTTCCGCAACGGCGATGTCCATCAGGGCAAGTACGTGAAGGGCAAGCGCGAGGGCTACGGCGTCTACCAGTTCACCGACGGTGAGAAGTACGAGGGCGAATGGCTCCAGGACCATCAGCACGGCAACGGCACATACTACTTTAAAAATAATAATAAGTATGTCGGTCTCTGGTATCGCGATATGCAGCAGGGCCAGGGCACGATGTTTTACTACAACGGCGACACCTACAAGGGCAATTGGAAGGAGGACAAGCGCGAGGGCATGGGCACCTACACCTATGCCAACGGTGCGTACTATACCGGCACTTGGCTCAACGACACCAAGACCGGCAAGGGCAAGTTCGACTGGAACGACGGTAATTTGTACGACGGTGAGTGGCGTAACAATCAGATGAGCGGTCGCGGAACCTACCAGTATGCCTCGGGTGACACCTATACGGGCGAATGGCAGAACGGCGTTCCCCACGGACGCGGCATCTACACCTACAAGAACGGCGACCGCTTCGAGGGTGCCTATGTCAACGGCGAACGTACGGGCGAGGGCATCAGCACCTTTGCCAACGGCGACAAATACACCGGTCACTACCTGAAAGGTGAGCAGGACGGCATGGGCACCTTCACCTGGAAGAACGGTTCGTCGTACTACGGCCAGTGGAAGACCGGCAAGCAGGAAGGCCGTGGCAAGTACACCTGGAGCAACGGCAATACCTACGACGGACAGTGGCGCAACGGCTTGATGGACGGCGAGGGCGTGCTGCGCGAGGTGGACGGAGACAAGTTCAAGGGCACCTTCAAGGAGGGCATGAAAGAGGGCCACGGGGTGCTGGAGGACAAGAACGGCGTGCGCTACGAAGGCGAGTTCCATCAGGACATGAAGGACGGTGTCTTTGTCGTCCGCGAGGGAGGACAGGTGCGCAAGACGACCTACGTCCGCGATGTGGAAGAGAATTAACAACCAAAAACTAAATAAAATGGCAACAACGAAGAAGACGGCCACTAAGTCGGCCTCTGCAAAAAGCAAATCCAAGGCAAAGCGTGCTGCGGCGAAAAAGAATGTTGAGCCTCAGGCTCCTCTGCTCAAGTTGATTCGCAACGACAAGTATTTGGCGGAGTATGCGGCGGCTATCGAGGGCCGTCACCAACATGCCATCGACAAAATCAATGAACTGACCAACGGCGGCAAGTCCTCGCTGGTTGACTTTGCCGACGGACATCTCTACTTCGGTCTCCACCGCAATGCCGACGGGACGTGGGTCCTGCGCGAGTGGGCACCCAACGCCACGGCCATCTACGTCGTGGGCGACTTCAACAAGTGGCAGGAGAAGACCAAGTATGCCATGAAGCGCCTCAAGAACTCGGGCAACTGGGAACTGAAACTCCCCGCCACGGCACTGAAGCATGGCGACCTCTTCAAACTGCGCGTCCACTGGGAGGGAGGCGAAGGCGAGCGTATACCCGCATGGGCCAACCGCGTCGTCCAGGACGAAGAGACGAAAATCTTCACGGCACAGGTGTGGGCACCCGCCGAACCCTACCAGTGGCGGGTAAAGAAGTTCAAGCCCGAAACCTCGCCCCTGCTCATCTACGAGTGCCACATCGGCATGGCGCAGGATGCCGAGAAGGTGGGCACCTACCGCGAATTTAAGGACAACGTCCTGCCGCGCGTCATCAAGGACGGCTACAACTGCATCCAGATTATGGCCATCCAGGAGCATCCCTACTACGGCTCCTTCGGTTACCACGTCTCGAGTTTCTTTGCCGCCTCCAGCCGCTTCGGCACGCCCGAGGAACTGAAGGAACTCATCGACGCCGCCCACGAGGCTGGCATCGCCGTCATCATGGACATTGTGCACAGCCACGCTGTGAAGAACGAGATGGAGGGCCTCGGTAACTTCGCCGGCGACCCCAATCAGTACTTCTATCCCGGCGACCGTCACGAACATCCCGCCTGGGACAGCCTCTGCTTCGACTACGGCAAGAACGAGGTGTTGCACTTCCTGCTCTCGAACTGCAAGTTCTGGCTCGAGGAGTACCACTTCGACGGCTTCCGCTTCGACGGCGTCACCTCCATGCTCTACTATAGCCACGGCCTGGGCGAAGCCTTCATGGGCTACGGCGACTACTACAACGGCCATGAGGACGACAATGCCATCTGCTACCTGACCCTGGCCAACGAGGTCATCCACAAGGTTAACCCCGCAGCCATCACCATCGCCGAGGAGGTCAGCGGCATGCCCGGCCTTGCTGCCCCCTTCAAGGACGGCGGCTACGGCTTCGACTATCGCATGGCCATGAACATCCCCGACTACTGGATCAAGACCATCAAGGAACTGAAGGACGAGGACTGGAAACCCTCGTCGATGTTCTGGGAGGTGAAGAACCGCCGTGCCGACGAGAAGACCATCTCCTCCTGCGAGAGCCACGACCAGGCACTGGTGGGCGACAAGACCATCATCTTCCGCCTCGTGGATGCCGACATGTACTGGCACTTCAAGATTGGCGACCAGAACTACACCGCCGACCGCGGCATCGCCCTGCACAAGATGATTCGCCTCCTGACGGCCTCGACCATCAACGGCGGTTATCTGAACTTCATGGGCAACGAGTTCGGCCATCCCGAATGGATCGACTTCCCCCGCGAGGGTAACGGCTGGAGTTGCAAGTATGCCCGTCGTCAGTGGAACCTCGTCGACAATCCCGAACTCTGCTACCACTTCCTCGGCGACTTCGACCAGGCCATGCTGAAGACCCTGAAGAAGGAAAAGAGCATACAGAAGACCCCCATCCAGGAGATTTGGCACAACGACGGCGACCAGATTCTGGCCTTCCAGCGCGGCGACCTGCTGTTCTTCTTCAACTTCAGCCCCAACCGCAGTTACGATGGTTACGGCTTCATGGTCAAGGAGGGTATGTACGAGTATGTCCTCAACACCGACGACACCACGTACGGCGGCAACGGACTGAACGACGACTCTGTCAAGCACTTCACCAACTGGGACCCCGAACTGTCGCGCGACGGCAAGGGCTGGCTCCAACTCTATCTGCCTGCCCGTTCGGCATGTGTACTGCACAGAGCAAAGGAATAAACGGTTAATATTCAACGTATCAAATTGGAGTATCTGCATCCACAAGTACAACGCACAGCACGGAGGATTCCCGTCCTCTGTGCCGTGTACTTTGTGGCTTTTGCATTTTGCTTCCTCTTTTGCATGCAGCGCGATGTGCTGGCGCAGATTCAGTATCAACTTTCCGAAGGCGAAAGCCTCTATCATCCTCTTTTCGGGGCGATGCTTTGCACGTTGCTAGTCACCATCCTGGGCTTCTTCCTGAATGCACTGCTCTTTTGGCTACCTCTTCGTGCGAAGGCTTCCGCCTGGTTCCTGCCGTTCATGCTCATCGGTACGCTCACCCATTGGCGTTTTCCCGCTTTTGGCGACAGCGGGGAGGCTCCCTCCTGGTGGGTGTACGCCATTCTGGTAGTCGTCTATGGGTTGTGGCTGACGATGTGCCGCATGTTTCTTGACTCGAAAAAGGAGCGTGAGACCTTCTCGTCCTATGCCTGGCCCAATGCGCTGCAACTGATTTTGATGACGGTTATTGCGGTGAGCCTGAGCAATACCGACATCGTGTTGCACCGCACCCTCCGTGCCGCCAGCCTGGTGGAGCAGGGGGCCTACGACGAAGCGCTACAGTGCGCCCGTTGGGAGCGTCATCCCTCGCGCCAACTTTCTGCGTCTACGGCCTTGGCCCTGAGCGAGACGCATCAGTTGGGCAATCAACTCTTCGCCTATCCGCAGCCCTATGGCGCAGCAGGTTTGTTGCCCGAGGCCGCAGATACGATGCTCTTCACCCGGTTGCATCTTGCCGTGGGCAATCATCTGGGCTACAAGCGGGGCGAGCACACGCAACCGCTCTTTTTCCTGCAGGTCATCGACGCGAAGCCCAAGTCTCATCCTGCCGTTCGTGACTATCTGCTCTGTGCCTATCTCTTGGAGCGCCGACTCGACGATTTTGCCGACCGGCTCCTCTCCGACGACTCGCTCAGCCTTGCCCTCCCGCTTCACTATCGCGAGGCGCTGATGCTGCGTCAGCATCTTTCTCCGGTCGACACGACTACGGTGCTGCACGACGATTCTCTACGTGCTCAGTACCTAGCGTTCGACTCCCTGCGAAACGCAACGGGCACCAAGGAGGAGCGGGAATTCAGGTGCCGCCACCGCTTTGGTGCCACGTATTGGTGCTATTATTTCTTCCGTTAACGCCTTCCGCCTCCGCGTGAGCCCCGGCTCTCGTGCCCGCCCATGCTGCCGCTTCTGCTCACGCTGCCGCCTCGAGTGGCTCCGGAGAAGTTGGAGCCTCTAGGACTGCTAGAGATACTAGATCCTCTAGGACTGCTAGATATACTAGATCCTCTAGGGCTGCTGGATATACCAGATCCTCTAGAACTGCCAGGCATGCCAGTCCCTCTGCCGCTGGTGCTGGGGCGGAAGTTGTTCTCCGGGCGACTGTTCGTGCTGCGGCTGTGCATGTCGTTGTTGGGGCGACTGTTCGTGCTACGGCCGTTGCTGTGCATGTCGTTGTTGGGGCGACTGTTCGTGCTGCGGTCGTGCATGTCGTTGTTGGGGCGACTGTTCGTGCTCCGGTCGTTACTGCGGAAATCGTTGTTGGGGCGGTTGCTTCCGTGATGGTCGAACCGGCCGGTGCGTGCGTCAAACGAGGCGTGGTTGCCGGGGCGGAAGTCGTTGTGATGGCCGGGATTGCCGTATCTGTTGCCCGGGTGCGGGTGACCGATCATTCCGCGATGCTCGCCGCGCAGGCCTCCGTTCCAGTGCGGACGACGGTCGTGGTAGAATCCGTGCCCATAGTAGAAGCGGCCGTGTCCTCCGCGATAGTCCCAGAAGATGGCGGGACGGTGGTAGAAGTAGTAGCCGTGGGTGTAGTGGCGATAGACGGGGAAGTACCAACCGCCGTTCAGCCAATGCAGGGGACGGAACAGGTAGTCAACTGCGGTGTAGGCTGCCCACTGCCAGTCGAAGAGGATGTGGCGCAGGTCGGCGTTGCGGTAGGCCAGGTAGCGGCCATCCAGCAGGTCGGCCTCGGTGCGGACGGAGAGCAGGTAGTCGAGGTTGATTTCGTAGGCATCGTTGTACTGCTGCTCGTTCAGGTTCAGTTCGTATGCCATCTTGTCGGTCAGGTAGTAAGCCTGTTCGCGTGCCGTCTCGTAATCCATTGCATTCATTCCCGTCCAGGCGAAGAGTGCAACCATCATTGTCATCATGTAACGTTTCATAGTCGTATGGTTTTATAGGTTTGATGGTGCAAAGTTACGGACTTCTTTCGACCCTGCAAATGGTTTTTCCCTACACCTTCGGGGGGAAATCCCTTTGCGTGTGAGGGGAATGCATATCCGCCTAAATAAAAAGGAACGGGCGCGTACGTACGTGTGTGCGCACGCGACTACAACGGAGCGGCGAAGGTGAAGTGGGGGGCGAGGGAGGCCACGAGGCTCTCGGCCGGACACTCGCGGAACAATCCGAACACGCTGCTGCCGCTGCCACTCATGGCGGCATACGCGGCCCCGCCGTCGTAGAGTCGCCGTTTGATGTCGGCCACGGTGGGGTGCTGGGGGAAGACGCTGCGTTCGAAGTCGTTCTCCACCACCGCCTTCCATTCCTCCACAGGGCGCAGGATGCTTTCGGCCAATGGGTGCTGAGGCTGTTGGGGGCGGACACCCTGATAGGCCTCACGGGTGGAGATGAAGTCGTCGGGCTTGACGAGTAGCAGGTGCCACCCTCGGAGGTCGAGACGGACGGGCGAGAACTGGTCGCCGATGCCGCGGGCCAGTACGGGTTCGCTCTTCACGAAGAAGGCGCAGTCGGCCCCCAGGCGCGAGACGCATGCCTCCATCTCTTCGGGGGTGAGCCCCAGGTGGAACATACGGTTGAGCAGCGTCATCATGTACGCAGCATCACTACTGCCGCCGCCAAGGCCGGCACCGGAGGGAATGTTCTTGCGCAACCTGATGTGCACGGGAGGCACGGGATAGCCGTCGTCGCGCAACTTCCGCACGACGCGCATGACGAGGTTGTCCTCCACGTTTCCGGCAACGGGGATTCCCTCAACGACAAGGTCGTCGCGGTCAGACGCATCCACCTCCAGTTCGTCGCGAAGCGGAATGGGATAAAACACGGTCTCCAGGTTGTGGTAACCGTCGGTTCGGCGCTCTGTAACGTAGAGTCCGAGGTTGATTTTTGCACAAGGATAGGTTTTCATGGCACAAATTTATAAAATAATTATGAATTGTTACTTGTGAATTGTGAATAAATTTATATCTTTGCCGTCGAAATACGAATAATAACGCAATATGAGTAAAAAGAAGGAAATAGACTTGATGCTCGAGTCGATACTCGACTTGAACTCCAACAACGTTTGGGACCTGAACGAAGAACAGATTGCCCGGCTCTGGGAAAAGGAGATTGCAGAGGAGGGTTTTGCCTCGTCTGAGGAGAAGTTGCTGAACACGATTCGCCTCAGTTTTGAGGTGGTGCACTACAATCCCAACGACGAGCGCGAGGTGAAGAAATACGAGAACAAGGACTGGGCCACCTTCCCGCGCAGCGATGTCCGGAAGGGCTGCGTGGCCATCCGGCGCAAGTATATCAAGCGCATCACCGACCTGAGTTACGAGAACGTGAAGCACATCACGGCCGCCATGCTGCTCGAACTCATCGACCGCAACTTCGGTGGCGGCTGGGACAGCATACCCCTGTCGATAAAGGACATCATCGAATCGGCCTTCGACATCTCCACCACGCAGTTGCCCACCAGTCGCATCCACGCCAAGGGCGGCACGCTGGAGAAGAAGGTTGCCCAGGGCTACGAGGTACTGGAGGTGGAGAAGGGCACCTGGACGGAGGCCATCTTTGCCAAGAAGAAGGAACCCGTCGTGAAGTTGCGCTGCAACAGCGACCAGAAGTACGACGAGGACGGCAACCTGATTGTCGACAACGAGGACGAGGACCTCGACGACGACCGTCTCGACGACGATGGCGACGAGGACATGGACAACGACGACACGTTCTACTCGTCGTATGCCGCCGAGGCCGAGGTGAAGGAGGAAACCGAAGAGGGCTTCCCCATAGAGGACTAGTTCTCCTAGTTCGTCCTGGGTCTTCCTAGTTCTCCTAGGTCATCCTAGGAAATCCTAGGTCTCCGAAAGACGGAGCAGACAATGGCCGTTGCGATGGCCACATTCAGACTTTCCACCGTAGGCCGGTTGGCCGGGTAGGGTGGTATCAGGAGGCGGTGGCTCACGAGGGCTGCCGCCTCCGGTGTTATGCCGCGCCCCTCGTTGCCCATAATGATGACGCCGTTCTCCGAGAGTTGCTGCCCGTAGATGTCCTCGCCGTCGAGCAGGGTGCCGTAGATGGGTGCCTGGGTCTGGCGAAGTTCGCTCACCAGGTCGACGTACTGGACGCTGACGTGCGACAGGGCCCCCATCGTGGCCTGTGTGGCCTTGGGGTTGAAGATGTCGGCCGAGTCGGTGGAGCAGAACACGTAGCGGATGCCGAACCAGTCGGCCAGCCGTACGATGGTGCCCAGGTTGCCGGGGTCTTGCACGCCGTCCAGCGCCAGGCAGAGTTCCCGCTGGGCAACGTCGGCCAGTCGGGCATCGGGGTGGGGGATAGGGAACAGGGCCACGACCGACTGCGGATGCTGCAACAGGCTGGCGCGCTGCAGTTCCTCGTCCGTCACCACGTCGCTTGCGGCACTGCCCAGAAGTCTGCGGTTCTCGGCCATCCATGCTTCGGTGGCCGCCACATAGACGGGCTGCATCACCGCCAGCAGTTCGCCCACCAGTTTGGGCCCTTCGGCCACAAACAGCCCTTCGGCCAGTCGGTTCTTCTTCCGTTCCAGCCCTCGTATCTGCTTAATTCGTGCTTTACTTATCATATTCGTTGCAAAGGTAGTAAAAAAATGGTAAATGGTAAATGCTAAATGGTAAATTATCTTTATCTTTGCATTGTGAAACGTCGCAACGCCCTATTTCGAGTCGTCGCACTGCTGACCACAACCCTCCTCGTGGCCAGTTGCAGTGTGTCTCGCTTCATCCCCGAAGACGAGTACCTGCTCAACGACGTAAAGATTCACTCCTCCGACAAGTCCGTCTCCACGACACAACTTCAGGGCTACATCCAGCAGCATCCCAACTCGCGCTGGTTCAGCCTGGTGAAGGTGCCGATGGCGCCCTACCTGATGAGCGGCCGCGACTCCACGAAGCGCATCAACCGCTTCCTGCAGCGCGTGGGGCAGGCCCCCGTCATCTACAGCCAGGCCAAGGCCATGAAGACACGCGACAACATCGAGGCCGCCGTCCGCAACATGGGCTACCTGCAGGCCACCGTCGACCTCATGGAGCGCAAGCGCGACTTCAAACTCAATGCCCTCTACGACATCAAGCCCGGCCCGCTCTACCGGGTGGACAGCCTCAGTCGGTATGTCCACGACGGCGGGGTAGGCGAACTGCTCGACAGCGCGAATGCGGCCTCGCGCCTCCACGTCGGCATGCCCTTCGACATGAACGAACTCGATGCCGAGCGCTCGCGCATCAACCGCCTCCTGCGCAGTCGGGGCTACTATCAGTTTAACAAGGAGTTCGTGCGCTTCGAGGCCGACACCGCCCTGGGCAACCATAAGGTGGCGCTCTCCCTCCTGGTCGACGACTATCACTCTGCCGCCCAGCCTCAGTACAGCCCGCATCGGCAGTTCTGGGTCGACAGCATCCGGTTCGTTTCGGACAGCACCAGCCGGAACATGTTGCGCGAGAACGTCTTGCGCGTGAAGACGGCCATCCGACCGGGCGAACTCTACAACGAACAGCAGGTGCAGGAGACCTACAGCAACCTGTCGGCACTGGGCGCGGTGATGAACTCCAGCATACAGATGCAGCCCGACACCACCGACTCCACCCGCCTGAATGCCCTCGTCGCCGTGACCACCAACCGCCGCCATGCCCTGAATGCCGAACTCGAAGGCACGAACTCGGCCGGCGATTTCGGGGCCGCCGTCGTCCTTTCGTATCAGAATCGCAACCTCTTCCGCGGTTCGGAACTGCTGAACGTGAAACTTCGCGGCGCCTTCGAGGCCATCAAGGGGCTGGAGGGCTACGACAATCAGAACTACATCGAATACGGTGCCGAGGTGTCGCTGGCCTTCCCCGACTTCAAGTTCCCGGGCATCAGTCGCGACTTCCGTCGCAGCAGCAACGCCCTGAGCGAGATTTCCCTGATGTACGACAGCCAGAACCGTCCCGAGTTCCATCGGCGCGTCGTCACCGGGGCGTGGCGTTACCGCTGGAGCCAGCACAACCGCCAGCGGCAGCACCGCATCGACCTCATCGACCTCAACTACGTCTTCATGCCCTGGATTTCCACCACCTTCAAGAGCGACTACCTGGACGACGTCACCTCGCGCAATGCCATCCTGCGCTACAACTACGAGGACCTCTTCATCATGAAGTGGGGCTACACTTTCAGTTACAGTTCCCAACCGCTCTCGGGGGCCACGGGCAACTATGGAACCAACGCCTACAGCATCCGCTTCAACGTCGAGACGGCCGGCAATCTGCTCTACGGACTGACGAGTTTCTTCGACTCGCACCGCAACGCCGAAGGCCAGTTCACGCTCATCAACATTGCCTACGCCCAGTATGCCAAGGGCGACTTCGACTTCTCCAAGAGTTTCCGCTTCTCGCCCACCAACTCGCTGTCGCTCCACTTCGGCTTGGGCGTGGCCATCCCCTACGGCAACAGCCGCATCCTGCCCTACGAGAAGCGCTACTTCAGCGGCGGTGCCAACAGCGTGCGCGGATGGACGGTGCGCGGCCTGGGGCCCGGCACGTTCCGCGGTGCCGACGGGCGCATCGACTTCATCAACCAGACGGGCGACGTCAAACTCGACATGAACCTCGAGTACCGCAGCCACCTGTTCTGGAAACTGGACGGTGCAGCCTTCATCGACGCCGGTAACATCTGGACCATCCGCGACTATGCCGAACAGCCGGGCGGGCAGTTCCGCTTCGACAAGTTCTGGCGCCAGTTGGCCGCCTCCTACGGCCTGGGCGTCCGTCTCAACTTCAACTACTTCATCCTCCGCCTCGATGCCGGCATGAAGGCCGTCAATCCCGCCTACACCGGCCGCCAGCATTTCCCCATCGTCCATCCTCGCTTCCATCGCGACTTCGCCCTTCACTTCGCCGTCGGCCTTCCGTTCTAAGTCACATCTCCCGTAACTTGATTCTCGTCAAATCGGTTCGCTACTCCAACGTTCCTGTGAGTTCCAAGTGAGTTCCACACGTGGAACTCGCCAGTTCCATGCGTGGAACTCATCAGTTCCACGTGTGGAACTCATTTTTGGCACGCGCTGCAGTTCTTCCCTTCATCGTTCAACGGGGGCGTCCGATTCACTTCAGATACAATGTGTGCTCTTTTGCTTTTGGGAATTTGTTCACATATTATTTAGAAAATCGCTCACTTAATCGTATCTTTGCATTGTGTTTCCGTGGAGACGAAGGAACTCATAGAACCCCATTTTCCCAGAGGCAGGGTCTTATAAAAACACTAACCCCGAAGTATGCCTTGCGGCAGGGACAACGGGGTGTTACGCTGCAAAGGTAGGCATAATAATTGAATCGTGCAAGAAAAGTAGCAGAAAATTTAGAATAATTAAGGAGAAATGGACTTTAAGACGAGTCAAAAACTATATTCGATGCCGAGAATGCACAAATATTTGAATGCTTGCGCGGGCAACAAACGAAAGACGATGCAACTGTATCGTTATAATCTCAGATTGTGCCAGCGGTTCTATGGCGCTTTGAATCTGTTTGAGGTTATATTGAGGAACGCCATCAATGAGCACTATGCAGCCTATTTTTCCGATTCCGATTGGATCGTTAACCAGGCTGATACAGGAAAACTGCTGGAGTACAACAAAGATGAGATAAGGCAGACGGAAGCAGACTACCGTAGGCGTGGCATATACAACAATGACAAGATGGTGGCATCGCTGACAATGGGCTTTTGGACAAAGTTATTCTCCAAGAAAAGATATAAGCGAGGCGGCAAGACGCTTCTGCAAATATTTCCCAACAAGAAGAAAGGCAAGAATCAGGCCGATGTCTACAAAGACCTTACTCACATTCGCGAGTTCCGTAACCGTATAGCACACCACGAACCGATATGCTTTGACGGTACAGGTCATATAAGCACTGCTTTTGCCCTCAGACATTATCAGTTGCTATGCGACTATATCGAGTATATGGGACAGCATCCGCTTGATGTGATTCAATGGGCTGAAAAGCCAGACGACATAATACATAAGATAGATGCCTTATAAGAAATTCGGAGACTCTGAATTCCTGCGAGTGCTCCGCAAGCGGAGCGTGAACGAAAGAAATTAGAATAATTAGAATAATTTAATCCAGAAATTAGAATAATAAATCGCTATTTATTGAAATTTCTGGATAATTTCTGATAATTTCTTTCCAAAATACTATCCACATCGCATTCAAGCCTTTTTGTGTTTGGGCAGAGCCGCAATTCACGTTGCGGCTCTTTTTTCTTTCCGTTTCCTTTGTTGTTATGAAATAAGTTTCGTATCTTTGCACTGCTGTTTCGGCGGAGACACGAAAATTTGATGCTCAATCGCCACTCGAATTGCGACCTCAAAGATGTGAGAGAGCACATATATACCAGAGTTGGAGCATGCGCATGTTGCGCAGGTTCCAATCCATATCTGGTATAGGGTTGTCGCAAACCCGAGTGGCGTATGGTGGAGACCTGCGCTTTTTTCGTTTATACGTTTTGAGTGTTGGCCGTTTCCATAAAAACAGAGACTAGTAAACACAATTATAAACCTATAAACAAACAATTATGAAACAAAAACTACTTTCAAAAGTGATGCTCCTGCTACTCGCCCTGGTGGCAGGAAGCGCGAGTGTGTGGGGTGCGACCGTAGATGATGTGCTTAATCAGACGTTTACGGGAATTACGGGCACTAGTTACACAGCGTTTTCAGGCAAAGCAGGGACGTCTGGTGCCGTATATGCTGGTCAGTGTGCGGGAGGCAATAGTTCTATCCAGTTGCGCTCAAATAACAGCGATAGTGGAGTTGTGACTACCACTTCTGGCGGTAAGGCCAAAAAAGTAGTGGTTGAATGGAACTCCGGTACGTCCAGTGGCCGCACTCTCAATGTGTATGGCAAAAATTCAGCCTACTCTGCCGCTACAGATTTGTATAACGCTAGCAATCAAGGCACCCTTCTGGGTACGATAGTATGTGGAACATCCACAGAACTGACCATCACTGGTGATTATGATTATATCGGGTTTCGTTCTGCTAGTGGTGCAATGTATCTTACCTCGGTTACTATTACATGGGGAAGTGCTGATGCTTCGAAGGTGTTGACGCCTAATATCAGTGGCTCAGAATCTTTCCTTACTTCCACAGAAGTTTCTATTACGTGCGGAACTGATGGGGCTGCCATTCAGTATAAACTTGGTGATGGTGGTTGGACTAATTATAGTGCACCATTCACATTAACCGAGACGACAACCGTGACTGCAAAGGCTACGGCTGACGGACTGACCGACAGTGACGATGCCAGCAAGACATTTACGAAAGTGACTCCGATGACGGTCGCTAACGCTATTGCTGCGACACCGGCTAGCGGAACTTCTGAGGGCAAGTATATTCATGGATATGTGTCCGCATTCTATAATACAAGTATTACAGGAGATGGCACGAACTATCGTTATTATATCTCAGATGATGGCACAAAAAACGGTCAGTTGCTTGTTTACAGAGGTAAGGGGCTGGGTAATGTTGCCTTCAGCAGCGTTGATGATTTGCTGTTGGGCGATGAGGTCGTTATATATGGTGGCCTGACAACCTACAGCAGCACGGCAGAAGTTGCATCTGGCAACTACATAATTAGTCTTTCGCGCAAAGTGTCCACTCCGACATTCTCACCTGTAGCAGGTCCCGTAGTTTCGGGTACGGAGGTTACCATCAATTGTGCAACTGATGGTGCTACAATATATTACACAACCGATGGCAACAATCCCACCACTGAGAGTACGGTTTATAACCCGGAAAGCAAACCTGTCATAACAGCTGCCACGACCATCAAGGCTTTTGCCGTAAAGGCCGGGAATCCTGATAGCGAGATTGCTGCAGCGTCATACACCATTTCAGTGCCTGTTGCAACACCGGCCTTCTCGCCTGCCGCCGGCACATACAGTTCGGCACAGAGCGTCACTATCAGTTGTGCTACGGACGGTGCCACCATCTATTATACAACGAACGGTGACGAACCTACTACGGGAAGTACAGTATACACGGCTGCAATTGATGTCGATGAGACCACGACCATCAAGGCTATTGCGGCTAAGGACGGAATGGCAAACAGCACGGTGGCAGAGGCAACCTTTACCATTAATATCCCCAGCATTACACTTAGCACAGCAACTATTGAGGCCACTGCTGCAGAGACGGAGGGCACTATCACCGTAACGTATAACCATATCAGTGACGTAGCGGCTGAGGTTCAGTTCTGCGAGGCTGATGGCACTACACCTGCGACATACGCTTGGGTCGAGGCCGAAATCAATGCTTCGAACAACGTGGAATATGTTGTTGCTGCCAACAAAGGTGCAGCCCGAACGGCATACATGAGGGTCTATGCCCTTGATGATAAGGCGAAGGATGTCTATTCAGAACTTATCACCATCACGCAGGCTAAATATGAAGCACCAGGTAGTTGGGCTGTTGTAACCAACATTGCAGATCTCACAGCAACGGATGTGTTCGTGATAGTTGGCAATAATGGGTCGACGTATGCTCTCTCGAACGATAATGGAACAAGTGCGGCCCCAACAGCAGTGTCTGTTAGTGTGGCAAATGGTGCCCTCTCTACTGCTCCTGCCGATAATATCAAGTGGTCTATTAGTGGAAATGCGACAGACGGATTTACGTTCTATCCTAATGGCGATACAGAGAAGTGGTTGTATTGCACTGCTACTAACAATGGGGTTCGTGTCGGAACAAATGACGCTAAAACATTTGATTTGGATGCTTCGGGCTATCTTAAGCATAAGGGAACTTCTCGCTATTTAGGTGTCTATAATAGTGAAGACTGGAGATGCTATACTGCTTATACAACTAATAATATAAAGGATCAGACTTTCGCTTTCTATAAGAAGTTGGCCGTAACACTCAATAGTTATGGTTATGCTACATTCACCAGCACCTGTGCCATCGATTATTTTGCGGCCGAAGGATTCACAGCATGGGCTATCACGGGAGTCTCCGGTTCGACTATTACCTTCTCTCAGGTAAAAGGAGCAGTACCCGCTGGCACGGGTGTACTGTTGATGGGTGACCCAAGTACAACGGTATATCCCGTCGTCGCTTCTACTGGTACTGCCATTACCAACAAACTCGTAGGTATCACCACCGCTACCGCTGTCACCGCCGACCAGTACTACGGCCTTTCGGGCAACGAGTTCGTGAAGGTGAATGCCGGTACGGTTCCGGCTGGTAAGGCCCTGCTGCCCATAGAAGGCGGATCGGCCAAGGCCCTTTCCATTGAGTTCGACAATGCCGACGGCATCGTGGAAATGAGAAATGGAGAAAACGAGACAATGAGAAGCGAGGTCTTTGACTTGAGCGGCCGCCGCGTGGTGAAGCCCACGAAGGGATTGTACATCGTGAATGGAAAGAAAATAATGGTTAAATAAAAATTCATGAAAAATTCGTGGGCATTACATGGTTATTTGTGTTTAAAAGAAAACAACATATAATGCCCATTAATGTCCACGAATGATTCATTAATAACATATAGGAGAAAGAAACTATGAAAAAGATATATAGCATACCTGAGACGAAAGTCGTAACAATAAAGAACAT